>JAAETO010000325.1 GCA_024228275.1 Arcobacter sp. | reverse complement strand
GTTGACTTAACTTCATTTTCAAAAAATTTGTTTATTATAAATATTATATACTTAAGCTTTTAAATTATTACTTGTAATATAAAAAGCTAATTCATCAATTAGAATTTGATCTGTTGCGCTAAATGAGGGTTCTCCTCTTAACACTATAACCCCTTTGTTATCTTTTGCTACAGCTCTTCTTCTATCTAAAGTACCTACTTTAAATTTAGGATCAGTTATAACCCCCATTGTAAATCCATTAACATTAGTTACAACCGGGGATCTATCTTCTTCTGCTTGTTGATTTGAAAGAGCTACTAAATCTGCACTAATAGCTATTTGAGTTTCATTTACATCACCAAGTTCTTCCATACATTGTTGTGTTTTTTCATCTGCAATTTTTAATAATGCTAAAGCTTGTGTTAATAATGCTCTTAATAAGATTAAAGCTGTTAAAACTATACCACCAATTTTAGCAAATAATTTTAATTTTCCTTTAAGATTATCAAACTTTTCATTTATTCTAATTATTTTTCCATATGAAGCAGATAAAATTACCCCACCAGCAGGTCCTGGAGGTGTACCAATTGTACTTGGTATAGGTAAACGTTTAAATATGTTTATTATTATTTGAAATATTTTAAGTAAACCTAAAGCTATACCAATTGCTTTTGTTGCCGCATCAATAATTTTAAAGAGATTATTTAATTGTTTAACAATATTATTTCTTTTTCTTATCTGTCTTATTAATTTTGCTCTAGGAGGACAGGTTGTTTTAGTATTTTGAAAATTTTT
>JAAETO010000324.1 GCA_024228275.1 Arcobacter sp. | reverse complement strand
ATTAATATCTGCTGATATAGTTACAATAATAGTAAAATTAGAATTAGCTATTATTATTCGTGCTTATCTACTTCCTGATTATTTACCTTTTTTTTTATCTGATGATATTCAAAAATATTATTGGATTTTAGTATTAACTATATTATATTTTATTTATGAAAAAATATATTTTATTAGATATGATTTTTTTACAGATATAAAAAGAGTTTTTAAAGCTTTATTACTTTCATTGGTAACTGTGTTAACAGTTATAACTTTAAGTAAAATTTCGTTAGATTATTCACGATCTTTTTTGATTATATTCTTTATGTTGGCTATATTTATATTTCCAATTTCTAAAAGACTTGTAAAGAGATTTATATTTAGATTTAAAATTTTTAAAATTAAAGTTAATGTTATATCAAAAGATATGAATCAATATAAAAAAATAAAACAAGAACTTAAGAATAATTGGTATTTTGGTTTTAAATTTAGTAAAAATCAGTATGATATGATTTTGATAGTTTCTAAAAGTTTTAAAGCTGATGAACTACAAGAAATGATTAAAAAAAATAGTAGAAAAACTAAAGATATATATATTGTGCCTTATTTAGAACACTTAGATTTAACTCATACTTCTATTATTGATTATTCTAATATTAGATTATCTGCAATTCATATTGAAAATAGACTTCTTAATTTTAAAAATTTATTTATAAAATCTTTTATTGAAAAGTTTTTTATTTTTTTATGTTCTCCTTTTATATTATTTTTACATTTATTAATTTCAATTGCTGTTAAAGTTGATTCTTCTGGTCCCGTGAGATTTAAGCAAAAACGTTTTGGTAAAAATGCAAAATCATTTAGTTGCTATAAATATAGAACTATGTATATTAACAATGATAATATTTTAGAAAAATATTTAAGAGAAAACCCTGAAGAAGTTGAATATTATAATATTTATCATAAATATAAAAATGATCCTAGGATTACTAAAGTTGGTAAGTTTTTAAGAAAAACATCTCTTGATGAATTTCCTCAGTTCTTTAATATATTACGTGGAGATATGAATTTAATTGGTCCAAGACCTTATATGTTAAATGAACAAGAAAAAATAGGTAAACATCATGAAGAAGTTATATTAGAAGTAAAACCGGGAATAACTGGACTTTGGCAAGTAAGTGGAAGAAATGAATTAAAATTTAAAGAAAGACTTGACTTAGATAAATGGTATATACAAAACTGGTCTTTATGGTTAGATTTTGTAATATTTATGAAAACTATAAAAGTTGTATTATTAAAAGTAGGGGCTAAGTAATAATTATGAAATATACTAGTGAAATTTTAAAGATATAGAAAAAGTTAGTTTTTATTCTTTTATTTGTATTTACTTTACCTTTATCAAGATTAGAAATTAGTTTTTTTGTTTTGATTTTTGTTATTAGTTTTTGTAAAAATAGCTTTAAAAAAAAATAAATATATATATGAATAACCTTGTCTTAGGCTTAAGATGGTTATTTCGAAAGTTCAATTTAGATATAATTATAAATAATTTTTAAGACTATCAATAAAAGAGTTAATTTCATAAAAGATAAAAATGTATGAATAGAAGAAACTATAAAAGGAATAGGAACTTTATGAAGATATTAGTTACAGGAACAGCAGGATTTATAGGAAGTCATTTAGCAAAAAAGTTAATTGAACTTGGAAATGAAATTGTAGGCTTAGATAATATAAATGATTACTATGACCAAAAAGTAAAATATGGAAGATTGCAAAGAACTGGTATTATAAAAAATTTAGAGGATGGACCTAAAATAGAATATAATAAACTTTTGACATCATCTATAAATACTAATCATAAGTTTATAAAACTCAATTTAGAAGATAAAGATAGTATGTTCAAACTTTTTGAAGAAGAAAAGTTTGATGCCGTATGTAACCTTGCAGCTCAAGCAGGAGTTAGATATAGCTTAACAAATCCAGATGCATATATGGATTCAAATATCATAGGATTTATGAATATATTAGAAGCTTGTAGACATAATAATGTTAAAAATCTATCTTATGCTTCAAGTTCATCGGTATATGGATTAAATGAAGAACTTCCTTTCTCAACTAATCATGATGTATCTCATCCAATATCACTATATGCAGCATCTAAAAAATCAAATGAACTTATGGCTCATACATATTCACATCTTTTTGATATCTCAACTACAGGATTAAGATTTTTTACAGTTTATGGACCATGGGGAAGACCAGATATGGCATTATTTTTGTTTACAAAAGCAGCACTAGAAGGTAGTACTATAGATGTGTTTAATAATGGAGATATGTTAAGAGACTTTACTTATATTGATGATATTGTTGAAGGTATTATTAGAGTTATAAATAACCCAGCAAAAAAAGATCAAAAATGGAATGGTAAAACAGGACAAGTATCAACTTCATCAGCTCCATATAAAGTTTATAATATAGGTAACAATAATCCTGTAAAACTAATGGATTTTATTACTGCTATTGAAAATAAACTAGGGAAGACTATAGATAAAAATATGATGCCAATACAAGCAGGTGACGTACCAACACCATTTGCAGATGTACAAGATTTAATTGATGATTTAGATTATAAACCAGAAACACCAATACAAGAAGGTATAGATAACTTTGTAGATTGGTACTTAGAGTTTTTTGGATACAACACTGATGGAAGTAAAAAATAATGAATAAAATATGTATAATTGGACTAGGTTACGTAGGCCTACCACTAGCTCATGCATTCTCTTCAAAATATGATGTAGTAGGATTAGATAT
>JAAETO010000323.1 GCA_024228275.1 Arcobacter sp. | reverse complement strand
CTAATAGTTGATACAAAGAATGCTAAGATCTTAACAACTGTTTCTCTGTTAACTAATAAACCTAATTCTTTTTCATGACTAATCTTCTCTTTTTGAGATGCAAAATACAATTTAAGAATTTTAGCTTTATTTTCTAAGTTATTTAAAACAGCCCAATCTACATCATCAGACTGATCATTAATTGCATCCATAATTTGATCTAATAAATTTTTAGCATCACTCTCAGCATTTTTACTTATTGGCTTACCTTTTTCATCATACTTTTTAGCTTTTGTTTTAGCTTTTTCAACTTCACCTTTTAATTCTTTATCTTTATCTTTATCTTTTTTAGCTTTATTTCTTAATCCAGCAGCTCTAGTACTTTTAACCATATTTGATTGTGGTAATTTTTCACCTGGATTTATTTTAAAATATTTACAAGCTTCTTCATAGTTTATTTTATTATTAGCATTAGTAAATTTTTCAAACTTACCTTGCTTCTTAAGTTTATAAATATATTGATAATTCCTACCTAAAGCTTCGGCTAATTTATTACAACTTAAATATTCTGGAATATTTTCCACAACAAATCCTTTCATTTGACCACTTGGTCATGTTATATTTTTATTTGACTAGTTAGTCATGGTACCTTAGTTCCAAAAAGCAAAAATTGTAAACTTTTGAGGTACGAACAACTCTTAAGTCTTAAATATTTGCTCAAAGTAACTTACAAGATCTGACAAGATTTGATATAAATGCTGTCATACAATAGCAGAAACACACCAACGTGATGTACAAACAGATTGCACGATAAATCTTGT
>JAAETO010000322.1 GCA_024228275.1 Arcobacter sp. | reverse complement strand
TAAATCAATTAAAATTTTTTTTTCCAAATGAATTTTATGAAAAAAATATTAATTTGTTAATTGATAATATTAAGAGTGAAGAACAAAAACATAAAAACAAGTCTATACTATCTTTTTTCAAAAATATTTGGAAATAGGAGATTTAAGTAATGAATAGTTATCAAATAGCAAACTCTAATTATAAAGATTATTCAAAAAATATAATAATATGAAATATGGGTTCAAACATTTAATGGTAAAATAATTAATGCAGGAGTAAATAGATATGCAAAATAATTATTTAAAAAAAGCAATAGAGGCAGATAAAAATAATAAGCTAGATGAGTCTTTAATTAATTATATAAAGGCTATAGAATATAATGAAAATATGTCATCATATAATTGGTTACATGCAGGAATTATATTTGGATTATGTCAAGATTATGGAACAAAAACTGAATATAAAATATCAAATGAATCTCAAGACAAAGCTTGGCAATATTTTGAAAAATGTTTAGATAATGTATCTCACAATATAGAAGGAAAATTTTGGAAACTATATATATACCATATATTACAAGGAGAAAAGTCATTTGAAGAAGAAGCTAGAGAGTTTTTAGAATTTGATATAACGCCAATTTTTTATATAATATCATTTGATAATTCAAAAGAAGTTTTTCAAAAAGCGAAAGAGTTATATAAAATTTGTATAAATAAAAGTACCGAAAGAGAAAGATATATTTGTAGTGTTTTAGAACAATATTTAATTATTTAAATGGGAGTGTTCCTACTAAAGCCATCGTCTCTCCCTAGTATGAACCTCCACTTTTCACTTTCCTATTTAAATTGTGGAAGTGAAAAAGTAAGCTTATATTGTATATGACAATTTTAATAAAAGTAGATAGTATAATCAAACCATATCTCTAAGTTCATAATAAATATCTTGCATATTGTAATCTATACATTGTCCTTTAAAAAAACAATATATAATATCTTACTTAAAAAAAGTTTATTAGGATGGTAACTTTCTTAAAAAGCTCAAAAAGAATTTTAAATAAGGACTTTAGTTAGATGTTTATCCACTTAGATTTAGATTGTTTTTTTGTGTCTGCTCATAGAACTATAGATAAAAGTTTAGAGAATATTCCAGCTGCTGTTGGAGGAAGAAGTAATTTAAATATTTTTTCAACGAAAAAAGAAGTTCGTAAAATTAGTGAAAATAGTGGAGCATTTGTAAGTACAATTTTAACTAATGAAGGAGAAAAAAGTTTTAAAGATTATTTTGTAGATAAAGATGGGAGAATAAGAGGAATAATAACAACTTCCTCATATGAAGCAAGGTCATATGGGGTTAAAACTGCTATGAGTGTAAATGAAGCTTTAAAATTATGTCCTAAGCTTAAAATGATACCACCAAATTATCCTTTATATCATGAATTATCACAGAAACTATTAAAACTTTTAGAGATAGAAATTCCTTTAGTCGAACAATATTCAATAGATGAGTTTTTTGGAGATTTACGGGCTTATGTTCCTGAAAATGAACTAGTATCTTTTGCACAAAACTTAAAAAAGAAGATTTATGATGAACTAGGATTACCAATTTCAATTGGTATTGCCAATTCAAAATATCTTTCAAAACTAATCACAGAATATGCAAAGCCTTATGGCGTTAAATATGTAAAAAAACAGAATATGAAAGATTTTATAAAAGACATTCCAATAAAAGAGTTTCCAGGAATAGGGAAGGGATATCAAAAAAGATTGCAAGGTTATGGTATTAGAACTTTAGGCGATATAGCTAATAAAAAAGAGCTTTTTTATTCTTGGAAAAAACCAGGAATTGATATTTATAATAAAGTATGCGGAATAGATGATCATGATATTATTTTACAAAGAGATAAAAAGTCTATTGGTATTGGAAGAACATTTGATGTTATATATGATAGAAATGAGCTTATAAGAAGAGTTATAATATTAAGTAGATATTTATGTTTCTTAGTTAAAAAAGCAAAAGTTAATCCTTTGACATATTCAATAAAAATAAAATATGAATATAGAGTAAAGTCAAAAGACTATATAAATGTCAATAGAATATTTAATGAAGAAGATTTTAAACTTAATATGAAAAAACTTTTTTTAAAGAATGATATACATCCAAGTCATGGAGTAGTTCAATTAGCTTTGGGTGTTTCAAACTTTTCAAAATCTAAAGAGTTTACTTATGATATATTTGAATATGAAGGTGATTTGAAAAAAAGAGAATTAAGTAATCAAATACAAAAATTAAGAGATAAATTTGGAATAGATATAATTAAAAGTGCTTCTGAATTAGAAGATAAAAACCGTTAACAAAAGAATGATATAATTACTAAAATAAATAAAATTAATGGAAAGTTTATGAATATAAAAAATAAATTAAGAGAGAATTCAAATAAATTATTGAATTTAGCTTCTGAAAATATGACTAAGGCTTTTGATTATCCAGCTATTAAAAGTAAAGAACTAAAAAAAGGTATAAAGAAAAAGATACGTGAAAAAGCTATTTTAAGTTCAAAAGCTAGGCTTGCCGAACATCATAAAACGTTTGATGATTATTCAGATGAAGAACTTGAAATAATTATAGCAAATGAAGAGCGTAAAATAAAAGATGATTTAAAAACGAAATCATTAGTTGGCGCATTAGCTATACTTGGTTTAGATTTTTTAATTTAAAGGCTTTATATGTTTAAACAAGTTAAGTCTGCAATATTCTGGTATTACTTGTATAAGTTTAGAAGAAGAGTAATTATAGTTAGTTTTTTATTATTGATTTCATTATTTTCAAATGCAATGTATTCTGATATAGTTCAATATTTAACTTTAAAAGATAAATTACAGTATTTAGAAATAGTTATAATTTCAAAATGGTTTATAATAATATTTAATTTGTTACTTTCAATATACCTTATAATTGGGATATTTAAAGGAAATGAAAAAGAAGAAATAAAAATAGATAAAAAAGAAAATAGTAAAGATAGTTTAAATAAAAAGAAAAATGTAAAGAGTGAAAAAGATTTTACAAGCAGAGAAAAAAAGTTTTTAAATAAGGATTTGTTAAATAATGAAGCTGATATACTTATAAAAAGATAAGTTCAGTTTTAAACTGAAGTTATCTATTTTTTTAAAAATACTGTTTGAGAAGGATACGCAAAATCACAATTATTTTTTATTACTAATTCATTGATTTTTATTAAAACATCTTCTTTTATTGTTAACCAATCTTCCCACCCTGGACTTCTTGTAAAACAATAAATTAAAATATTTATAGAACTATTATCATATTCGTCAATATAAACTAAAAGAGTTCTTTTTACTCCTAATAAATCTTCTTTTTTAATGGCTTCAAATTCTTTACTTTTATTTTCTGAAATATTTTTTTGGGTTGCAATATGCGGATGATTGTTTAACATTTCATAAATATCATTTTTTAGATTTTTAATATCACTCATCGAACTTTCATAAGTAATACCTAATTTCATTTTTATTCTTCTACCTATTTTTCTTTTTGAATAGTTTTTAATATTTGAATTAGCTAATTCAGAATTTGGAACTGTTATCATAGCATTATCAAAAGTTCTTATTCTTGTTGTTCTCATTCTTATATCTACTACTGTTCCTTCAACAGATCCAGCTTGAATCCAATCACCTTGAGAAAAAGAGTTGTCTGCCATAATACTAAGTGATCCAAAGAAATTAGTAAGAGTATCTTTTGAAGCTAAAGCAATAGCAATACCCCCAACTCCAAGAGATGCTGCAATTGCCTTTATATCAATGCCAAGCTGAGAAAAAAGAAATAAAATTACAAGTAATATTAAAATGATTTTTATAATTCTAAGAATAAATACAATCATCTCTTTTCTAAGGTTTGGATATTTAACAATTAAATGTTGAGCATAATTAGAAATACTATTTGTAATAAGAGAATAAATTCCCCAAGTAAATAAACCTACATATAAAGTATTTATCCAAGGAACAATTTTATTAATTATTTCAGTATCTTTTATTAATATATATAATGAAATCTTTATAGCTAATACATAAAGAGCAAGTATTAGAGGTCTTTGAATTGATTTTTTAATAAATCTAATTCTTGTGTTCTTATCTTCATCCAAATCATTTTTTTTACTATAAACGTTAATAATAAAATTAGTAATAAAATTTATAATTTTAGTATTTAATAGTCTGAAAAAAAGTAATATGAAAAAAACAATAACAATTTCACCTACAGAAAATTTTAAATTATATGTTGTAAACTCAGATATTGAAGATATGTTTTTTTGAGAATCTATAAGATTAACAAAATATTGAATATTAAATTTATCAATAAAAAAATTAGTTTTTCTAAATTTATTTATATTGTTTTGTAAATATTGTAGTGTAAATAATTGTTGACTATTTTGCTCCAAGAGGTTTTTATAGTTAGTAACAAACTCTTTTGAAACTTTATTATTCTTATGAATTTCTTTATTATAGAATGGGGCAAATTTTTTAGATGAGTTAATTTTTATTAGTTTTATATTATTTGAAATTATATTTTCAAAAAATTTTTTATCTTTTAAAGATTTTTTAGCATAGATTATATCTATTAAGGTATTTTCAAAAGTTCTTTTTTCTTCTAAAATAAGTAGCTTTATCTCATCTCTTTTTACAGCTGAAAAATTATTATTTCGTTTATTAATATTTATCCTATTTAATAAATATTCTATATCTTTATTATAATCTTTTATTTTATCTTCATTTTTTAAATAGTACTCATTGTTAATTTTTTCAATTATATCTTCAGTGATTAGCATTTGCTCTTTTAAGTGTTCATCTATACTCTTTGTTGTTTGATTTGTTTTTTCTAATTCTTGTGAAAAAAGAAAAATAGGAATTAAAAAAATTATTAAATATTTAAAAAAATTTATTTTTTGCATTTTAACCTCATTGTGATTGAATATTATATCTATTATATTCAATCACAACTTATTCTTTCTTTTATGATAACAGTTATCACTATTAGTAAACTTTAAGTTTCGTAATGCTAGTATTCTGATATCAATTATCAAAAAGGAATAATATGTCAGTATTAATTATAGGTGGAGACAAAATAGATACTATCAAAGGTATTCTTGAACAATTTGGAGATTTTTCAATTACTCATTGGGATACAAGAAAAAAATCTAGTGCGTGTAGAAAAGACATACCTCAAAATACAGACTATATTTTAATGCTTACTGATTTCATAAATCATAATGCAATGTATAAATATAGAAAAGAAGCAAAAAAGAAAAATATTCCTTTAATTTGTACAAAAAGAAGTGCAAGTGCAGTTTATTGTGAGGTATGTAAGTTCTTAAATATAAATAAATGTGAGGACTAATTATGAGTGAAATGGTTGTAAATGAAATAGGAAAATTTAATAATTTTAAATATGAGCCAAGAACAAAGCAAATTGTTAATTTAAAAGGTGCTACAAATGCTGATTTAGATGAGTTTTTAGCAATAGCACATATATTAG
>JAAETO010000321.1 GCA_024228275.1 Arcobacter sp. | reverse complement strand
TTCTAATTCACTATCATTCATTCTGTATGATAGATTTCCTACGTAAATATTCATTATTTCATTTCCTTTTGTATATGTGTATTCATTATGCCAGATTAATTTATAATAATCAAGTATATATTACATTTATTTATTAAAATTAACATCTAGTGCTTTATTAATTCTACATTTAACTTCATCAAATCCTAAAATAGCCATAAGATCATATACTGATGGTGCTTGTGTACTTCCAGTTAAAGCTAATCTAATAGGCTGAAATAATTGCGGAAACTTTAATCCAAACTCTTCAATAAAAGGTTTAGTAATTACTTCATAATCACTTGCAATATTCAATTTTCCAACGTTTTCTTCTAATGTGTTTAAATAATATTTTAATATTTTAGGAGTTTGCTCTTTTACAAACTTTTTTGCACCTTTTTTTTCATATTCATTTGGTACTTCAACTATTTTTTTAATAGCCTCATCTAATTCTACTAACGTTTGAGCTCTCTCTTTACATAAATCTAAAAGCATCTCTTTTTTATCATGACCCTTTAAATGACAACCAAAAAATTCTAACTCTTTTGATAATCTAGTGTTTGTTACATTTTTTATATAATGTGAATTTAACCATAATAATTTCTCTTCATTATATGAAGAAGCTGATTTGTTAATATTCTCTGGATTAAAAAGTTCTAGCATTTCATTCATAGTAAATATTTCTTGATCTCCATTTGACCATCCAAGCCTAACTAAAAAGTTTAATAATGCTTCAGGTAAATAGCCTAATTTTTTATAATCCATAACATCCATAGCACCATCTCTTTTTGATAACTTTTTACCTTGAGGATTATTAATCATTGGAACATGATAAAATTTTGGCACATTAAAGCCTAAAGATTCATATATAACTATCTGCTTAGCAGTATTAGTTAAATGATCATCTCCTCTTATTATATCTGTCATATTCATAAGTGCATCATCAATTGCAACAACAAAATTATATGTTGGCATTCCATTACTTCTTGAAATTACAAAATCATCCACTTCACTACTATCAAAGTTCATAATTGATTTTACACCATCAATAAAAGTAATAATACCATCATCTGGAGATTTTATTCTAATTACTGGTTCAACATCTTCAGGAATCGAAGGTAACACCTTTCCTTCTTCAGGTCTCCAAGTACCATCATATCTTGGAGTTTGTTTGTTATCCATTTGCTTTTGTCTTAATGCATCTAATTCATCTTTGCTCATATAACAATTGTATGCTTTACCCTCTTCAAGAAGTTGATCAATATACTTTTGATAAATCTCTAATCTTTTAGATTGATATTCAACCTCCGAGTCATAATTTAGACCAACCCAATCAAAAGCATCAAGAATTGCCTTCATTGCTGATTCATTATTTCGTTGAGTATCTGTGTCTTCTATTCTTAATTTAAATTCACCATTTGTTTTCCTTGCCCATAGATAACTATAAAGAGCTGTTCTTAGGCCTCCTATATGTAAATATCCTGTTGGACTTGGTGCAAATCTAGTAATTGCCATATTATTCCTTATTTATCTTTATAACTTTTAAAAAAACCAACTGCCGAAAAAACTGCTACTAAGGCAATAAATAAAATCATTGCTACTTCAAGAGTCCCCATTCGTTTCCTTCTCTTTTAACTGTCCACATGCTGCTGAGATATCAAGACCTTTTGATTCCCTTATTGTACAGAGTAAACCTTTACCTGTTAAATAATCTTGGAATTTTATCATATCACTGCTTTGTGGTCTTTGATATGAAGTACCTGGATAAGGATTAAAGTATATTAAATTTACTTTTGCTTTAATTCCATCTAATAATTGAAGTAATTTTTTTGCAGAAGCTATATCGTCATTTTTATTTTTAATTACTAAATATTCAAACATAACTTTTTTTCTTGTATCAACTGGAAATTTTTTCACTGCATCTATTATTGATTTTATATTATAAGCTTTATTCATAGGAATCAACTCACTTCTTAAACCATCATCAACAGCATGTAAAGAAATTGCTAGTTGTATTCCTAAATCCTCTTCTCCAAGTTTTTCAATTTTAGAAGATATTCCAGATGTTGATACAGTAATCCTTCTTTTAGATATGTAAAGTCCATCTTTTTCAGAAAACACCTTTACTGAATGTACAAAATTTTTGTAATTATCAAGTGGTTCACCCATTCCCATATAAACAATATTTAAAGACTTATTCTCTGATATATCATTGTCTTTTTTTATTTGTACTATTTGATTTACAATCTCACCAACAGAAAGGTTACGAACAAATCCACCTTTTGCTGTAAGGCAAAATGTACAACCAATTTTACATCCAACTTGTGTTGAAATACAAACTGTATATTTTTCACTTCGCTCTATTGTACCATCATCATTAATTTTCTTTTTTTTCATTAATAAAAGAACTGCTTCAATAGTATGATTATCATTAAGCTCAAATAAATATTTAATACTGCCATCTGAGCTTTTTTCTTTTTTTACAATTTTTAATATATCAATTGCGTAGTTATTTTTTAAATTATCTTTTAATTCATTTGGTATGTTTTTCATATCATCATATGAAGATACATATTTTTTATATATCCAGTTATAAACTTGTTTAGCCCTAAAAGACGGTTTCAATTTTAATTTTAGTTCTTCTAAGGTGTAATCATATATAGAATCCAATTTTTTTCCTTTTGGGTTATAAACCCTGTATTTACCTATTTTTTTAACAATAATTTTCTAGTTTTGTTTCTTAAACTTCTGACATTTTTTAATAATGTTTCACGTGAAACAATACTATTTAATAATCTTTTTATCTAATAAATATTTTGTCAATCTAGACATTGCCTCTTTATGATTCTTAGTAAAATCATTGTGGGCATCTTTATTAGTATAATTGGTAATTACAAATATTCCTGCTACTGGAATTTCAAATTCTTTAGCAACTTGTAAAACTGAAAAGAACTCCATATTTTCTATACCAATTCCATATTGATTATAGTTTTTTGATAAATCATAATTAGTAGAAATATAGTTTGAACTATTTACTATTGTCTCATTTTTAGTCATTTTATTTTCTGACTCCAAAACGTTATCAAGGGGAGTATAAGAGTCATCATTTAAAAATGATAACTCAATATTTGCAGCTCTTCTTGATTCAACAATATCAAAAGTGTTGTAGTTTCCATAACTACCTGCACTGCCTATAAATAATAAAATGTCAGGTTTGTTAAATAAACAATGTCTAGTTAAATTAATAGCTGATTCAATTAATCCAACACCTATTGGTTCCGCATATTTAAATGTTTCATTTCGTCCTGCACATACAATCATTTACACTCCAATAAATATTTAGGATTTATTTTTATACTTTCTTGATTAGATTCAGGAACAGCAATTACTTTTTTTGATAATGATGAATTTGCATAAACAGCTCTATTTCTATATGATGAAAGTTTATTATGAGAATTAATTGTTATTTTCTTAATTAGACACTCTTTAACTATATCATCTGATAACTGTTTAGCATAGTTTTTTATCCACTTAATTGATTTTAATCTTAAAATATCTAAAGCTTGATTATAAGTTTCTTCTCTTACAGTCCACGATAAATTATTAACCGCAACAGTAGTATCTCTATTTTCTTTTAACTTTGTGATCTCTGAAATGAATTGATCAATAAATCTAGCTTTACGAGAATTTACTTTATATCTTAATTCTCCTACATAAGCAATAATCTTAGGAGTATTACTAGAGTACTTATATTTAGGTCTTATATTATAATTACCTAATTTTCTTTCTACTTTATCAAAACTCTTTATCTTCTTGTTGAAAACTTCAAGTCTCTCTCCAACTAAAACTTCTGTATCATCAGTTATTGTGATAAGTAAAGTAGTTGTTAAAGTATCTTGAGGTAATTCATGAGAAAAATTTTTGTTAAATTCTATTTCAAAAGAAAAAGCTAAAATTGGTAAAAACAAAAATAATTTGAAAATTTTCATATTATATCCTTACTGGTATATTATTGTCTTTTAAATAGTGTTTAAGTTCCATAATATCTATCTCTTTAAAATGAAATATTGAAGCAGCTAAGGCAGCACTTGCACCATGGTCAAAAGCTTCTTTCATATGAGCCATTGTTCCAGCCCCACCACTTGCTATTACAGGAATATCAATAAGTGAAGAAATTTGATTTGTTATATTTAATTCAAATCCAGTTTTTGCACCATCTGTATCCATAGAAGTAAGAAGAATTTCTCCTGCACCTCTGTTATAAACCTCTTTAGCCCATGCTACAGCATCTAATCCAGTGTCTTCTCTACCACCTTTGACAAAAACATGATATGACCCATCTTCAACTTTCTTGACATCGATTGCAACAACTATACATTGAGAGCCGAATCTTTTTGCACCTTCATCAATAAAATCAGGGTTTACTACAGCAGAAGAATTAATTGATACTTTGTCACAACCTACATTTAACAGTTTATATATATCATCAAGTTTTCTTATTCCTCCACCTACAGTAAGTGGGATAAATACTTCTTTTGCTACATCTTTAACTATATCAACTATAGTATCTCTGTTTTCATGACTTGCAGTTATATCTAAAAATGTGATTTCATCAGCACCTTCATTGTTATATCTTTTCGCAACTTCGACAGGATTACCAGCATCTCTTAGTCCAACAAAATTTACACCTTTTACTACACGACCATCTTTTACATCAAGACAGGGAATAATTCTTTTTGCAAAACTACTCAATTTATATCCTTATAGTGTTTAATTAGGCAATTATATTATCTAAATATAAGTTAAAAGCAGATATACTATTGTCTCTTATGGAAAATAGTATAAAAGCAAAAAAGAAATTTGGACAAAATTTTTTAAAAGATAGCAGCATATTAACAAGGATCATCCAATCGATGCCCCATAACAATAATCATATTGTTGAAATTGGGCCTGGCTTAGGTGATTTGACACAAAATTTAGTCAAGTACAAAGATACGACTGCTTATGAAGTCGATACTGATTTAATCAGTATATTAAAGTCAAAATTTGCAATAGAAATACATAGCGAGCGATTTAAACTGATCCACACTGATGTTTTAGAAGCTTGGGATAAAGATGGTACGCTACATGAAGGTAAATATGACCTAATTGCTAACTTACCATATTATATTGCAACAAATATAATTTTAAGAGCATTTGAGGATGTTAACTGTGAGAATATTATAGTTATGATTCAAAAAGAAGTTGCTAAAAAGTTTTCTTCAAAAGTTAACGAAAAAGAGTATTCTTCACTTGGAGTAATGACAGAATTAATATCAAAAGAATCAAGAATACTATTTGATGTACCTCCTGAGTCTTTTGATCCTCCGCCAAAAGTTATGTCTTCTATATTATATGTATCTAAAGATACATCAGTGGAATTAGATAAGGATTTTAAAAAATTCTTGAAAGTTTGTTTTTCTCAACCAAGAAAAAAACTATCTAAAAATCTTTCTTCAATAATGAATAAAGAGTTTTTATCTAATATCTATAATGAACTTGATATTAAAGAGACTTTAAGACCGCATGAAGTTAGCGCATCTTTGTATAGCCAATTGTATACAAAGGTAAAAAATGGAAAACACAAAAGAAACTCAAAATAAAGAGAATCTAGTAAAAGAAGAGTCGCAAAGTACTTCATCTAATGATACGAAGCAAAATGAACAAAAAGCAACAGATGCTAAGCAAAATGAACAAAAAGCAACAGATGCTAAGCAAAATGAACAAAAAGTAACTGCTAACAACCAAATAGATTCAAACAAAACTGAAGATAAAAAAAATTACAATAAAAAAAGAAGAAATAATAATAGAGCAAAAGCTCATAACAGTAAAACTAACAATACATGGATAAATGATCTTAAAAAAGCTCACATTGTTAATGAAAAATCTCACAAAAATAGATTAAATCCTCATCACAAATTAAATTTGTCTAGTAGTACTAAAGTTAGAATTACACCATTAGGTGGTTTAGGTGAAATTGGTGGAAATATGATGGTTATTGAAACTGAAAAAAGTGCTATAATTGTCGACGTAGGAATGAGTTTTCCTGATGATGATATGCATGGAGTTGATATATTAATTCCTGATTTTACTTATATTAGACAAATAAAAGATAAGATTGCAGGAATTATAATTACTCACGGACATGAAGATCATATTGGTGCTATGCCTTACTTATTTAAAGAATTACAATTTCCAATTTATGGTACATCTTTACCATTAGAAATGATTGGTTCTAAATTTGATGAACATAAAATTAGAGAGCATAGAAATTTCTTTAATCCAATTGAAAAAAGAGTTCCTCAAACTATTGGCGAATTTGAAGTAGAATGGATTCACATTACACACTCTATAATTGATTCATCTTCTATAGCAGTTAAAACTGATGCCGGTACAATAATTCACACAGGTGATTTTAAAATAGATCATACGCCAATAGATGGATTTCCTACAGATTTACACAGATTAGCTAAATATGGAGAAGAGGGTGTATTATTGTTAATGTCTGATTCAACAAATTCTCATTCTCCAGGTTTTACAAAATCTGAAAGAACAGTTGGTCCTACGTTTGATAGATTATTCTCTACTGCAAAAGGAAGAGTTATTATGTCAACTTTCTCTTCTAATATTCATAGAGTATCACAAGCAATAGAACATGGTCTAAAATATGGTAGAAAAATTTGTGTTATTGGAAGATCTATGGAAAAAAATCTTGATTTAGCTATGAGTTTAGGATATATAAAATTTCCAAAAGATCAATTTATTGATGCCTATGAAGTTAATAAATATGAAGATAAAGATGTGCTTATCATTACAACTGGTTCACAAGGTGAAGCTATGAGTGCCTTATATAGAATGTCTATTCATGAACATAGACATATAAAAATTAAGCCAGGTGATCAAATTATCCTTTCAGCTAAAGCAATACCAGGTAATGAAGCTAGTGTTTCAGGTATTATTAATCACTTACTTAAAGCTGGTGCTAAAGTTGCATATCAAGATTTTAGTGAAATTCATGTATCTGGACATGCTGCACAAGAAGAACAAAAACTTATGTTAAGACTTGTAAAACCTAAATTCTTCATGCCTATTCATGGTGAATATAATCATGCAGTTAAACACGCAAAAACTGGAATTGACTGTGGTGTTCTAGAAAGAAATACTTATATTATGAGTGATGGAGAACAAGTTGAAGTAACTCCAAAATATCTTAAAAAAGTAAAATCTGTAAAAACTGGAAAAGTCTACATAGATAATCAACTTAATAATAAAATTTCTGATGATATAGTTTTAGATAGACAAACTATGGCAAATGAAGGTGTAGTTATGATAGTTGGACAAATAAATGCAAACGACAGAAAGATGGAGCAAAGACCTAGAGTTACTTCTTTTGGTTTAGTACCTGATAAAAAAGATAAAATGTTCTCAAAAGAGATAGAAGATATATTAGCAACTTTCTTAGAAAACGTAAAAGAGGGTATATTTAAAAATAATAAAATACTTGAAGATGAGATAAGAAAAGTAGTTAGAAAACATTGTATAAGAAAATATAAAAAATATCCAATGATTGTACCAACTCTATTTGTTCAATAAGGATTCGATATGAATTTTAATAATATTGCTAAAGAAGTTTTAGAAACTGAAGCTAATGAACTAAAGTTAGCTGCAGAGAATATTAAATCTTTTGAAATAGAAAAGGCAATAGATTTAATTATCTCATGTAAAGGGAAACTAATTGTAACGGGAGTTGGAAAGTCTGGCTTGGTTGGCGCTAAAATTGCGGCAACTTTTGCTAGTACAGGAACTTCATCTTTTTTCTTACATCCTACAGAAGCTATGCATGGTGATTTAGGGATGATAGGAAAAGATGATATTGTTTTGGCAATATCATATAGTGGGGAGAGTGAAGAACTAATACAACTTTTACCACATTTAAAAAGATTTGATATACCTTTAATTGCAATGGCAAATAATTATGATTCTACTTTAGGAAGATATTCAGAAATATTTTTAGATATATCAGTTGGAAAAGAAGCTTGTCCTTTGGATACAGCTCCAACTTCTTCAACAACTTTAACAATGGCAATGGGTGATGTACTTGCAGTTTGTCTAATGAAAGAAAGAGACTTTAAAAAAGAGGACTTCGCATCATTTCATCCTGGTGGAAGCCTGGGAAAGAAACTTTTTATAAAAGTATCAGATCTATTAAAAGAAGAAAAACTACCAATTGTTTCACGTGAAACAAAGTTAAAAGATGCAATTGTAATTATGAGTGAAGGTAGAATTGGTAGTGTTTTAATTACAAAAGATAATGGAGAATTGTCCTCTGTATTAAGTGATGGTGATTTAAGAAGAGCACTTATGAATCCCAATTTTTCTATGGAATGTGAAGTTGATTCTATAGCTACAAAAAATCCAAAAACAATCAATGATAAAAATCTACTAGCAAGTGACGCACTAAAAATAATAGAAGATTATAAAATACAATTATTAGTTGTAGTTGATAAAAATAATAGATTAGTTGGAGTATTACATATTCATGACTTAATCGAAGCAGGAATAAAATAATGAATGAAGAAAAAGAAGAGCTAATAAGATTAAATAAGTTTATCTCACATAATAGTAACTACTCAAGACGAGAAGCTGATAAAATAATAGAAGAAGGCAAAGTTTTAATAAACGGAAATATTGTTACAAACCTATCTACAAAAGTATCAATAAAAGATGAAGTTAAAATTGGTAAAAGAACTATAAAAGAAGATAAAAATAGAATGTATACAGTTGTTATGTATAATAAACCCAAGGGAGAGTTAGTAACTAAACATGATCCTAAAGGTAGAAAAGTAATATTTGATTCTTTAGATAAAAAATTTAAGCATTTTATGCCTATTGGAAGACTTGACTATGCTAGTGAAGGATTAGTTTTATTAACTGATTCTGTTGAAGTTGCGGATAAATTAATGCACTCTAACTTAGAAAGAATATATAAATTAAAAGTGGATGGAGAAATTCATTCTAAAGTTGAAGAGGCTATGGTACATGGCTTAGAACTTGAAGATGCATCAAGTGGAGCACATGAAAAATCAAAAATTAGATCAATGAACTTTGAGCCATTTATTGCTTATCAAATTTTAACGAATGGTAAAAACTTTTCAAAAATTAAAGTTGCTATATCTGAAGGGAAGAATAGAGAATTAAGAAGATTCTTTGGACACTTTGGACTTGAAGTAATGGATTTAAAAAGATTTGAATTTGGAGGGATATCTTTAAATAATTTACCAACAGGTAAAAGTAGATATCTTACTAAAGATGAATATAAAGATTTAAGACGTTTTTTAAATAGTGATGACTGATCTATCAAACCAACTTAGACCAAAAAATTTAAATAATTTCATTGGTCAAACACACATAATTGGAAAAGAAAAAGCCTTATACAAATTAATTATGAAAAAAGAGATACCACATCTCTTTTTTTATGGAAAACCCGGAACAGGGAAAACTACATTAGCAAAAATTATTGCAAAACAAATTAACACTGATTACTATTATTTTAATGCAACAAGTATAAAAGTTGAAGATTTACGAAAGGTATTTGAAAGATATAAAAATGCTTTGATTAAACCTTTAATGTTTATAGATGAAGTACATAGACTTTCAAGAAATCAACAAGAAGTACTTTTACCTATAATGGAAAATTACGATGCAATAATAATAGGAGCTAGTACAGAAAATCCATTTTTTACACTTACAAATGCTATTAGATCTAGATCATTTCTTTATGAATTTTTACCACTTAATAAAAATGAATTAAACATAATAATTGACAATGCTTTAAAAGATCATAATATAAAGCTGAATAAAGAAGCTAGAGAGTATTTAATTATATCAAGTAGTGGAGATGCAAGGGCAATGCTAAATTTACTTAATTTTGCCTATAAAATATCAAATATAATAACACTAGAACTACTAAAAGAATTACGAGCAAATGTTATAGGTGATGGTGTAAGTTCCTCTGACACACATTATGATTTAGCAAGTGCAATGATAAAATCACTTAGAGGATCAGATATAGATGCATCTTTATATTATTTAGCTAGATTAATTAATGGTGGAGAATCAATTGAATTTATAACAAGACGTTTAGTAATATTTTCAAGTGAAGATATTGGAAATGCAAATCCAAATGCATTGAATCTTGCAGTTAGTACAATGATGGCAAGTTCAAAAATAGGTTATCCAGAAAGTAGAATATTATTAGGACAATGCGTAATATATCTTGCATCAAGTCCAAAATCAAATGCTGCTTATAAAGGAATAAATAAAGCACTTAGTGAAGTAAAAAATGGTAAAATATTAGATATACCAAAGCATATTGATAATCAACATGTAGGATATAAATATCCTCATGATTTTGGGGGATGGGTAGAGCAAAAGTATTTAAATGAAGAATTAAATATATATGATTCTTTAAATATTGGCTACGAAAAAACTTTAAATGAGTGGATTAAAAAAATTAGATTTAAGGATTAAGATGGAGTATTATAGTTGGATTCTTACTTTTCATGTTATGGCTTTTATGTCATGGATGGCAATGCTTTTTTATCTACCTAGAATATTTGTTTATCATGTAGAAAACAAAAATAAACGAGATTATGTCGAAGTTGCTAAGATTCAAGAATTGAAAATTATCAAGTTAATTGGTATGCCAGCTATGTGGGCAACAATTATAAGTGGTGCCATTATGATATATTTAAATCCCTATGTTTTATCAGCTGAGACAGGAGGGTGGATGCACGCTAAACTTCTTTTTGTACTATTTTTAATTATCTATTCATTTTCTTTAGAATACTATAGAAAAAAACTACACGATGAAGATTATACAAGAAGTGGAAATTTTTTTAGAGCATATAATGAAGTGCCAACTATACTATCATTATTAATAGTAGCATATGTAATCACAAAAACTTTCTCAATATTGTTTACATGTATTACTTTAATTTTAGGAGCCTTTATAATATATAAGGTATTAAATCAAAAACCAAAAGATGCAAAATGAATTTTGAAAAAACATATGTTTTAGACACAAATATACTTCTTGAAGATGCTACTAATATTTTTAAGCTTAGTGATGAATGTAAAAATCTGATAGTACTTCCAGAAGTTGTACTTGATGAAATTGATACAAAAAAGGGTGGATTTGATGAAATTAATTTTCAAGCAAGAGAATTTGCTAGAATTTTAGAAAATTCAAAAATTATTAGTTCTACTAAAAAAGATAATTCAAGAATTGTAAGATTAAATGTCTTTGGAGATAAAAACGCAATAATTGATATAATATCAAAAGAAGAATATAAAGTTAATACAAAAAATGTGCCATTAAATATTATCAATGATAGAAAAATATTAGAAATAGCAAGTTTTTCGGATACTCATTATTCAAATGAAACAACTTTTTTATCTTTAGATATCATGGCAAGAACTAGAGCAGTATCACTTGATATAAAAAATGATTCATTAATAGGTTCTCAGAAAGAAGAGTTTAATTATGAATTTGTAAAAAATATTGAAGTTAAATTTGAACAAATTGAACATTTAAATAATGCCTTAATAGCTGATTTTGATGAAAACTACAAAGTATATAATTTTTCATATTGTTTTAAAGTCAAAAGTTCTGATCAAGTCATTCTTGCAACTATCGAAAATAAAAGGATTCAAGTACTTGATGAGTCAGAAGTAAGAAATCAACTGATAGTGCCTTTAAATAAAGAGCAATTGTTTTTCTCAGATGCAATTATTTCACATTTTTTTAATGTATTAATAGTTGAAGCAAAAGCAGGTAGTGGTAAGACTTTATTAGCCTTAAGTGGAGCCCTCAAATTAGTAAGACAAAAGCATTTTCAAAGAATTATATACATAAGAAACTCAATAGAATCATTAGATAAAGGTGAAGATATTGGATACTTACCAGGGTTTGAAGAAAAGTTTAAAATTTATAATCATCCATTAATGGATAGTTTAGATTATATAATTAGAAGTGAATACAAAAAGAAAAAAGCTAATAAAAAAAATGGTGAATCATTTGCTGAATTAGATGATCAAGAAGTTAGTCAAAGAGTTGAACAAATGATACAAAACTACGGTATTGAAACAATGTGGGTAGGAGAGATGAGAGGAAGAACTCTATCTAATGCATTTGTGATAATAGATGAAGCTCAAAATATGTCAAATAAAACAATGCAAATGGTATTATCTAGAATTGATAACTCTTGTAAAGTTATTGTATTAGGAAGTAACAAACAAATAGATAATTTCTATGTAAATAAACATACTAACTCATTAACAACACTTTTAACATCAACGAAAGATAATAGTTCATTAGTAAATATTTTTGCAATAAAACTACAAAAAGTTCTTAGAGGTCCAATTACAGAATGGGCAGAATATATATTTTCTAGTAAAGAGAAATAAAAGAACAGTCTATGTATTAATATATGTATTATTATACATATATTAATACAAACTTATAATCATACAAGAACACTAAATACTTATAATATAGCCTTTTTAAGACTTAAAAATTAACTTTGATATTGAAATCATTTAAAATATAAAATAATAATAACTAATTTTAATACATATTAAAATATGTTCTAAAATATTAATCAAAAATATTATTGAAATACAGAATAAGTAGTAAGATATAAAAAAATAAAAATTATATATAAAATACTATATGTAACTAGTTGGAATAATAATATAAATATAAATACATATTAGTTTATAAAGTATTAATATACTGGATTTATGATTAAAATTTAAAATATATTTTATAAATCTATCAATGTATATTATAACTTGACATAGAATTATTAATTGTATTATAATACATATAAAAATACGAAAGAAGATCATATGACACCATTACAATATAGATCAGAAGAAATGTTTTCGTCTACAGAACTTATACGTAAAAGCAAAAAAGTATTTGATAAACTACAAAAGAAAGAAATAGAAAAAGCAGTAATACTAAGGGATGGAAAACCAAGTTTTTTAATTTTGGATTTTTCAAGTTATGAAGATTTAATGAGTGAGTACTTATCATTAAAAGATTTACTGGAAAATACAAGTGATAAAATATCTAATAATATTTCTTTAAATGAATCAAAAAAAGTTAAAAGTAATAATTTTGATGAAGATGACGAATTGAAAAATGCATTGGCTAAAATAGATGAATTAGATTTAGCAGAGTTAACAAATGATCTAAATAAAACTCTAGATGAACACAATATTGAGGAAATCAAAGATATTGAAATAATAGAAGAAAACAAAGAAATCGAAGCTATAGAAACAACAGAAGATAATCAAGAATCAAAAGAGAAACAAGAACCATTAAAAGAGTTTTGGGAATAAAATGATAGATGTACTAATAGTTGGTTCTGGTGGAGCGGCACTTACCGCTGCAATAAATGCAAAAAAAGAAGGCGTTAATGTATTAGTTGTATCCAAAACATTTCCTACACACTCCCAAACATGTCAAGCACAAGGTGGAATAAATGCAGTATTAGAAAATAATTCCGAAGATACTGTCGATAACTTTATTCATGATACCTATAAAGCTTCACATAAATTGGCAAACTTTGAAAATATTAGCTACTTATGTAAAAACTCAAAAGATACAATAACGTGGCTTGATTCAATAGGAGTTCCTTTTTCTAGAAATAGTCACGATAATATAGCTCAAAGAAAATTTGGGGGAACAAAAGCAAAAAGAACATGTTATAGTTCTGATTATACTGGGTTAAAAATACTTCATACACTATATGATCAATGTATTAAAGAAGGAATTAAATTTTTAAATGAACATTTCTTAATAAACTTAATTGTGATAGATAATCAAGTAAGAGGGATAACTGTCTTGGATATAAAAAATAGTGAAGTAAAAGAAATAAATTCCAAGACTGTAATCTTAGCAACTGGTGGCTATGCGGGTATATATAGTGGTTTTACTACAAATTCAAATGCTAGTACTGGAGATGGCTTAATTGCTGCATACAATGCAGGAGCAAAACTTTCAAATATGGAGTTTGTGCAGTTTCATCCAACTGCACTTGAAAATAAAAACATATTAGTAAGTGAAAGTGCTAGAGGAGAAGGTGGTTTTTTAGTAACAAGCGATGAAAAAAGATTTATTGATGAACTAAAACCAAGAGATGAAGTAGCTAGAGCTATTTTTAAACTAAATCAAAATAAGCAAAGAGTTTTTTTAGACTTAAGGCATCTAGGTTTAGATAAAATAAATAATACAATGCCACAAGAAAGACGATTAGCACAAGAGTTTTTAAATCTTAATATGGAAAGTGACTTAATACCAATTAATCCTTCTGCACATTATAGTATGGGTGGAATATTAACTAATACAGATACCCAAACGAATATAGAAAATTTATATGCATGTGGAGAGTGTTCACAAAGTGGGATACACGGAGCAAATAGATTAGGAGGGAACTCTCTGTTAGAAATAATCACATTTGGAAAAGTATCAGGAATAAATGCAGCAAAAAAATCTAAAAATACAAAAAATACAAATATATCTAACTCCTCACAATTTATAAAAGACAAAAATTATATAAATAGCCTATTTATAAATAATAAAGAATTAAATTTTTATGAAGATAAAGAAAAACTAGCAAAAAAACTATTTAATACTCTTGGTTTATTCAGAGAAGAAGAATCTATGTCAAAAACTTTATCATATATAGAAAATATAGAGAGAAATATAGAAAAATATGCATTAGAAGATAAAAGCAAAATTTATAATACAAATTTGACAAATCTAATAGAATTTAAAAATATAGTATTATTATCTAAAATTATAAGTATAAGTGCAATTAATAGAAAAGAGAGTAGAGGTGCTCACTTTAGGACAGATTTTCAAGATAAACAAAAAGAATTTGATAAAAATACTGTCGTTATATTAAATAAAAATAAAACTATAATTTCATTAGAGGAGTTGATATGAAATTAAATATACAAAGATTTGATTCAAGCAAAACTCCTAAGATTGAAATTGTAGAATTTAAAGTTAAAGAGAATGAAACAATATTAAGTTCACTTATTGACATAAAAGCTACACAAGATAAAAGTATCACATTTAGATCAGGATGTAAAAGTGGGGTATGTGGTAGCTGCACAATAAGGGTAAATGGCGTAGAAAAACTTGCTTGTAAGACATTCGTAAAAGAAAATGATTTAATACAAGCTTTAAAAAATACGTCAATAATTAAAGATTTAGTAGTTGATTTATCATATGAAGAGAACCTATTAAAAAATACTAAAAGCTATCTTCATTTATATAGTAAAGATCAAATAACACAAAAAGATGAAAAAGCAATTGATATACAAAGTAATTGTATCTTATGCCAAAGTTGTTATAGTTCATGCCCTGTATATGAAGTTAATAAGGATTTTCTAGGTCCTTATGCGCTAACTCGTGCACTTAGGTATATAAATGATAAAAAAGAAAAGAATCTATTTAATATAATTGACTCTATACAAACAAATGCTATATGGGATTGTACTTTATGTGGAAACTGCACTATTGTATGTCCACAATTTATTGATCCCAAAACTGATATAATGAATTTAAGAATGAAATCTATACAAAGTGGTTATGAAGATAAAAGTTTACAAATGTATCAAAATGATTTTAATGATGGATTTGATACAGGGTTTAATCCATCTGGAGGCTTTGATCCAAATGGATTTTAAAGAATTTATCTGAAGATAAATTCTTTATTGTATATTGTCTTTAATATATAGAAAATCTGACATTTGAGACCAAGCTCGAGCTTTCTTAATATAAGCATCTTGAGAATCTAAGACTTCTTTCAATTCAAAAGATTTAGCAGATAAACTAGTTCTTAATTCTTTATTTGCTTTTTTCATAGCATCCATAATCTCTTTAGGAAATGTTTTTACCTTAATATCAGGAAAATCAGCTTTAATCTTATCCCACGCAGTTGCATTCATATCATAATTTTGTGCATACATATCATATGCCGCTAATCTCATCGAAACTCTCAAAATCTCTTGTAAATCAGCTGGCAATTTATTAAAAGTTTTTTTATTAACAATAAATTGCATTTCTGATGCAGGTTCATGCCAACCAGTATAATAAAAAGAAGCAATTTTATGAAAGCCCATATTAATATCCATAGAAGGACCAACCCACTCTAAGGCATCTAAATTATTTCGTTCTAATGCTGTATACAATTCACCAGGCGCAATATTAGTAACTTGCACACCGAGGTTTGCCATTATTTCACCAGCAAAACCTGGAATTCTCATCTTAAGACCTTTTAAATCATCTAAAGTTTTGATTTCTTTTTTGAACCATCCACCCATTTGAACGCCTGTACTACCACCAGGAAATGATAAAACTTTATGTTTAGAGTAAACTTTTTGCATTAATTCTAAACCACCTCCATAATAAAACCAAGCATACTGTTCCGGAGCAGTTAGTCCAAATGGCATTGAAGTAAAAGGCAAAGTAGCAATATCTTTACCTTTCCAATAATATGAAGCACTATGACCCATATCATAATGACCACCTTTAACCATATCTAATATACCTAAAGGAGCTTTATGTTTATTAGACGCATCAATTTTTATAATTAATCTTCCATTAGACATCTTTTTAGCCATAGCAGCCATGTTTTTAGCTGAATCAATTAATGGAGATAAAGTAGGTCCCCATGTAGTTGCTAGCTTAAGTTTGTAAACTTTTTCTTGTGAAAAAGAAGCTGTAAATAACAATGATACAATCAGTACAACTTTAATTGGTAATTTCATTTTTTTCCTTTTTTATAAGTAAATTTATATCATGAAAGACTTCATAATATCAGAAGTAATTTTATTGAAGACTCCTCAAGCCTAAAATTAAAAATACAATTAATGAGAATCTTATCATTAGAGTACTTGCAATTAATTTAAAAATAAAACTATAAAATTAATATTTAAAATATAAATATAAAATAATATATATGTTGTATAGTTATTATTAGATAATTTTATTATTATCATATAATAATTAATATTAACTTAACAAATAATATTAATTAGATTGATAAAGTTTAAAAAACTTAATTTTGATTATTATAATATTCTAATTGAAAATATGTAATTAAAATACAATAAATAGGAAGATAAGATGAACTTTATAAATAATTTAAAAGTAAAATCAAAACTAATGTTTATGATTTCTATTCCTCTTCTTGGATTAATAATTTTTTCTATTTTATTATCTAAAAGCTACTATGAAGTGTATCTAAATATGTCAAAATTAAAAGATGTCACAGTTTTATCCACTAAAATTTCATCACTAGTTCATGAAATTCAAAAAGAGAGAGGCTTAACAGCAGGATATTTAAATAGCCATGGTAAAAAATTAAAGAATCAACTAGAGAAACAAAAGAAATTAACTGATATAAAAATGAATGAATATAATGTTTACTTAAATAGTATTGATACTACAGATTATAGTAATGAATTTTTAAACACTATTTCTTTAGCAAATAATAACCTAAATAAAATAAATACTATGAGAAATAATATTTTTTCCTTAAAAATTAAATTAAATAAAGCATTAACTTTTTACACGAATACGAACATTAAATTTTTAAATACAACACTAGGAATAAGTAAATTCTCAGATAATGCTTTATTTTCTAGACAAATAAATTCATATTCTAGTTTTTTATTTGCAAAAGACAATACCGGAATAGAAAGAGCTGTCGGAGCTGTGACTTTTGCAAATGATAGATTTTTAGAAGGGATGAGAACGAAACTTACTAGTTTAATTGCTAAACAAAAAGCTTATTTAGAGCTGTTTTTTAAAAATGCAAACAAAGAAGTAAGAGATTACTATAATAAAACAATAAGTGGAGATTTAATAAAAGAAGTTAATAAAATTCGAATTACTGCTTTAGAAGCAAATAATATCGGAGGATTTAATGTTGATTCAACTTATTGGTTTAACAATATTACATCTAAAATCAACAAGCTAAAAGAAGTAGAAAATTATATTAGCTCTAAGATTCAAGTTGAAGAACCATATTTAAAAGATATCATTATTTTAGCGAAAACACTTTCAAACACATTGCATGAAACGCAAAAAGAAAGAGGTGCTACAGCAGGATACTTAGGAAGTAAAGGTAAAAAATTTAAAGAATCATTACCTTCACAACGTGTAAATACAGATTTAGAAGTATTACACCTAAATAAAGTATTAAAATCTATCAAACTTGAAAACTATCCAATAATAATCCAAGATAATGTTAAAAATTCGATGCTGATGCTAAAACGAACATTGGGATTGAGAAATAAAATTGATCAATTAAATATAGGAGCAAAAGATGCTATTAGCACCTTTACAAATATGAATGCTCAATTTTTACAAACAATTTCTGTAATTGCAACACTTCCAAAAGATGCAACTACTTCTTCTACATTAATTACTTTTTACAATTTTCTAATGAGTAAAGAAAGAGCAGGTATAGAAAGAGCCATTATGTCGAATGTTTTTGCCTCAAATAAATTTACAGGAAATTCAAAAAATAAATTTACTACACTTGTAATAGAACAAAACACATTTAATAAATCATTTCTAGCAACTGCAAATCAAGAAGTAAAAGACTTTTATAAGTCAAAAATTCGAGGAAAAGATATAGAGAATGTTAATAAAATGAGAGAAATTGCCTTCAATGCAAACACAATAGGTGGTTTTGGTATTGAATCTGAATATTGGTTTAAAAAGATAAGTTCAAAAATAAACCTACTAAAAAAAGTAGAAGATTTTCAAGCAGACATGCTAATAAAAGAAGCTAATGAGATATCTAAAAAAGCATATAATAATTTAATTATTGTTCTTATTTCAGCAATTATATTGATTGTAATTTGTCTTATATTAGGAATCAATATAGCAAATAAAATTATAAAATCATTAGGAGAGTTTCAATCTGGCTTAAAAAACTTTTTTAGTTTTTTAAATTATGAAAAAGAAAATGTAGAGCTAATAAATAATCACTCTTCAGATGAATTTGGTCAAATGATAAAAAGTGTTAACCAAAATATTAATAAAACTAAAAATAATATTTTAGAAGATAGAGAACTTATAAATGAAACTATTTCTATATCGAATAGAATAAATAAAGGGTATTTAGATGGTAAAATATCATCAAATTCTGCAAATCCAGCACTAAATGAATTAAAAGACATATTAAATAGTACAATCAGTGGATTAGATAACAATATGCAAAAAATAGAAGAAGTTTTAATTTCATACTCAAATCAAAATTATATTCCAACTATTGCGAATAATGGAATGGAAGGTGTAATTGCTAAACTAATTGAAGATATAAATAAATTAGGAGAAACAATAACTAAGACTTTAATTATTAATAAAAGAAATGGATTAATCCTAGAAACAGGTTCAAATGTTTTATTAAAAAATGTAGATAGTTTAAATAAAACTTCAAATGAAGCAGCTGCTGCTTTAGAAGAAACAGCTGCTGCCTTAGAAGAGATAACAAGCACAATAATAAGTAATACTACTAATTTAAGTACAATGACACAATATGCAGATAAAGTTACCAGTTCATCAAAGAGTGGAGAGGTACTAGCTAATAATACAATGAAGGCAATGGATGGAATTAATGAACAAGTAGGTTCAATTACTGATGCAATAAGTGTTATTGACCAAATTGCTTTTCAAACAAATATATTATCTTTAAATGCAGCAGTTGAAGCGGCAACAGCAGGAGAAGCAGGAAAAGGGTTTGCAGTTGTAGCGCAAGAAGTTAGAAACTTAGCATCAAGATCATCTGAATCAGCTAAAGAGATAAAAGATATAGTAGAAGATGCAACGCAAAGAGCAAATGAAGGTAAAAAAACAGCAACTTTTATGCTAGAAGGATATAAAGAGTTGAATTCTAATATAGAAAAAACTATAGCACTAATACATGACGTTAATTCTTCTTCAAAAGAACAACAAACAGGTATAGAGCAAATAAATGATGCAGTTACTCAAATAGATCAACAAACACAATTAAATGCTTCTTCAGCCGCAGAAACACAAGGAATAACAATTCAAACACAGAAATTAGCTGCTTCAATTGTTGCTGAAGCAAATAAGAAAGAGTTTAGAGGTAAGAATGAAGTTATAGATAAAAGAGCAGCATTTGTAAATAAAGAATACGATGGAGAAGAAAGAAGAAGCTAATATCCTTTTACAATAAATTTGATAAATAGTTTAAGGATACCAAATGAAAGTATTAATAACTGGTGCTACTGGATATATTGGAAGAAGATTAAAAAACAAGCTTTTAAGTGATAAAAAACTTAAAATAAGAATATATGTAAGAAATAAGATCAGCCTATCTACTAATATTACAGATAATATAGAGATTATTGAAGGTGATACTTTTGATAAAGAAAAACTAAAAAAAGCTCTAATAGGTATAGATATAGCATACTACTTGATACATTCACTAAATAATACAAACTATAAAAATATAGATAAAGTTTCTGCCCAAAACTTTATTGATGTAGCAGAAGAGTGTGGAGTTAAAAAAATAATCTATTTAGGTGGTCTTGGTGTAAAGAACGAAAATACAAGTGAGCATCTTTTAAGTAGAATAGAAACAGGAGAGATATTAAGTTCATCAAAAAACATACAAACTATTTGGTTAAGAGCTGGTGTAATAATAGGCTCAGGAAGTATTAGTTTCGAAATTATTAGAAATCTAACTGAAAAACTTCCTATTATGACTACTCCAAAATGGGTATATACTAAAGCTCAGCCAATTGCAGTTGATAATGTTTTAGAATATTTACATGAATCCTTATATATAAATTGCAATGATAGTTTAATTGTTGATATTGGTAGTGAAAAGTTAAGTTATAGAGATATGATGATTAAAACAGGGCATGTTTTAGGTTTAAAAAGAGTACTAATTCCTTTGCCATTTTTAACAATAACTTTATCATCTTATTGGCTTAATATTTTTACTCCCGTGCCATACGTTGTCTCAAAAGCATTAATTGAAGGTTTAAAATCTGAAGTAACAATCCAGAATGACAATGCAATAAAATATTTTCCAAATATTAATACTATTTCTTTTGAAGAGTCAGTAAAAAAAGCTATTGAAGAGATAAAAAATAATCAAGTC
>JAAETO010000320.1 GCA_024228275.1 Arcobacter sp. | reverse complement strand
TCTTTATAGCCCGGTTCAAAGAAGCTAAATGGTCGACCTAGAAAAATTTTGGGCCAACCTTCTGAAAAGGTGAACCTATAAGATATAAAAATACAAAAAGAAAAGATTTAAGAACTGACATTGATAAATATACAATTGTCAATGGAATAAATATTTTTTATGATATTACAAGTAGTAATAGAATAAATTTTAATTATAAATATTATTATTCTAAATACAAAGATATAAATATAGCTTTTAATACAAAAAGAAAAGATAAAAAACATTCCTTACAATTACTGTATAGATATAAAATAAATAAATCTACTCTATTAAATTTTAGTACCTCATATACAAAAAATAATTCTAATCAAATAGCTTATAAGTATAATGACAAACAAATAGAACTAAATTATATTAAAGCCTTCAAATGGTAAAATAACTTTATAAAGGTTTATTATGAAAGCCTTAAGAATAAAAATAATTTTATTAAGCATCTTATTATTATCGACCACCCTTTTTGCAAATATTGCAAAAATAGTTGCCTTTAAAGGTAATGCCATTATTATAAGAGAAAACAAAACTATTAATATAAAATCTAATTCATTCATCTTCAAAAATGACACCATAATCACAAAAAACCATACAAAGATACAGATTCTTTTTAAAGATGAAACTATAGTATCAATTGGAAAAAACTCTTCATTTAAAGTAGCAGATTACCTATTTGACGATAAAAACAATAAATATAAGGCTGAGTTTAATATGCTTCAAGGAGCATTTAGAACTATTACAGGCAAAATTGGTAAATATGCTCCAAATAAATTTAATTTGAAAACAAAAAGCGCCTCAATAGGGATTAGAGGAACTCAAATAATTATGAACCTTACGCCTACTTTAGAAGAGATATTTTGTACTGAAGGAAAAATTTTTATTCAGAAATTTGATTCAGATATTTCTTCGATAGTTAATGCAGGTGAATTTGTATCTATAAAACCTGATGAATATTTAGAAAAAATAATAATAAAAAAGATTAGAAATAAAGATATAGAAGAAATAAATAAAAAAATCATAATAAAAAAGAATTTTGCAACAGACAATATATCATTAAATGTAAAAGAAGAAGAGACAATAAAAAACAATAAAATAAAAAAAACATCTAATAATATAAGAAATAAAACAGCTGATAAAGTTAAGGATAAAGATGATGAGCTAAAACAAAAAGATGATATTAAAATTGATGAAAAAAATTCTATTGAAGATACAAAGCACTTTAATGATAAAAATGATGATATAAAACAGAAAGATGATGAGCTAAAACAAAAAGATGATATTCAAATTGATGAAAAAAATACTATTGAAGATTCAAAGCACTTTAATGATAAAGATGATTATCTAAAACAGCAAGATAATATTCAAATTGATGAAATAACACCCAAATCATATTTAGAAGAATTTAAATCACTTGGAAGATATAAAGGTTCTTTTAATAATTATTCATATGATTCAAAAAATCAATATATAAAATTTACAAAAGATGAAAAAATAAAAATTCCAGAAGATACTTCAATTTCTATGGATATTGATTTTGGAGCAATACAAAATCAAATATTAAATGGTAAAATCGAAACAAATTCTACATCTGAAATTCTAACATTTGATGGAGATATTAATAAAGGAGATTCAAGTTTTAATATAAAAGCAACAGGTTCAACAAATGGTTCAATAACAAATGGAAGTTTTTATGGTTCAAAAGCTAATAAAATAAAAGGTAATATAGATTTAAAATCAAATAATACAGATTTAGAAATAAAAGGTAATTTTGACGCAAACAAACAATAACTCCGTCTTAAGTGATTCTATGATAGACTAAATATCTTAATATATAATCACAGGACTTATACTCAATATGGCACTAATAGACTTACAAAACATTTCAAAACAATATGACACAAAAGTTATTTTAAAAGATGCAAACTTCACCCTACTTCAAGGTCAGAAGATTGCAGTAATTGGACAAAATGGTCAAGGAAAATCAACACTTTTTAAAATTATCATGAATGAAACAGAACCAGATATAGGTCAAGTTTCAATTGATAAATCTATAAAAGTAGAGATGTTAGACCAACAACCAAGGTTTGCTGCTAATCTTACAGTTAAAGAAGCTATTGAAAGTCAACTTATTGAAATTAAAAATGCAAAAGCTGAATATGAAGATATTACAAATAAATTATCAACAGATTATGAAAACAATGAATTACTAACAAGACAAAGTCAGTTAGTTACTTTTATTGAGTTTCATGATGCTTGGGATTTAGATAATATGGTGCAAAGAGTTCTAAAAGAATTCAGACTTAAAGAGTATGAAAATAAAGATGTGAATCTTTTAAGTGGAGGAGAACAAAGAAGAGTTAGTCTTGCTGGTCTTTTACTTAAAAAACCTGATGTTTTACTTTTAGATGAGCCTACTAACCACCTTGATGTTTATATGGTTGAATTTCTAGAAACACTTCTAAAAAAGAATAGTTTCACTCTTTTATTTATATCTCATGATAGGTATTTTATAGATAACCTAGCAACTTCCGTTGTAGAGATTGAAAATGGAAATCTTAAAAAGTTTAATGGTGGATACTCATCATATTTAGAACAAAAACAACAAATCTTAGAAAATATGCAAAAAGATCATCATAATATGATACGACTTTTTAAAAGAGAAGCTCATTGGATGCAAAGAGGTGTAACAGCAAGACGAAAAAGAAATGAAAGAAGAAAATCTGAGTATTTAGATTTAAAAAAAAGAGTTAAATCAAATCCTGCACAAATTAAAAAAATGTCTATAGAACTTCAAAGAGAACAAAAATCATTTAATAGTGAAGAAACAAGAGTTCAAAATAAGAAAAAAATGCTTTATGAACTTGATAAGATATCTAAAACACTTGGGGATAAACTACTTATAAAAGATTTTTCTGCAAGGATTTTGCAAAAAGATACAATAGCTATTGTTGGACCAAATGGAACAGGTAAATCAACTATGTTAAAAATCTTTATGGAAAAGCTTGAAATTGACTCTGGAAAGTTTAAAAAAGGAGATTTTAAAATAGGATACTTTGATCAACATAGAGAAATGTTAAGAGATGATTCAACTATTATGGATATTTTCTGTCCATTAGGTGGTGACAGAGTTCAATTAAATGATGGTAGAGATATGCACGTTTATGGATACTTAAAAAACTTTCTTTTCCCTAGAGAATACTTAGATAAAAAAATTGGTGTTTTAAGTGGAGGAGAGAAAAATAGAGTAGCTCTTGCTCTTTTATTCACAAAAGATATAGATTGTTTAGTTTTAGATGAACCTACAAACGATTTAGATATTCCTACAATTAATATTTTAGAAGAATATTTAGAAAATTTTCAAGGTGCATTAATATTTGTATCTCATGATAGGTATTTTGTAGATAAGATTGCAAAAAAGCTTTTTGTTTTTAAAGGTTATAATGGACAAATCATGGAAAGTTTTCAACCTTATACTGAATATTTAGAAATTGACAAAGAATTAAGAGAACTAGAGCAGCTTCAAAAAGAAGTAACAGTAAAAAAAGAGAGTGAAGAAAAAGTAGAAAAAGTCATAAAAAAACAAAATAAGCTATCTTATAAAGATCAAAGAGCTTATGAGTTGCTACCTGAAGAGATTGAAGAATTAGAAAATAAGATTGAAGAAATAAACGAATGTTTAAATAATCCAGAATGCTATGAGAAAAAAGGAATAGTAAGTGTATCTCAAGATTTGGAGAAAATTGAAACACTTTATGAATCAAAAGTAGAAAGATACTTAGAACTAGAAGAGTTAATTGAAAGCTTTAACTCTTGATTTGTTATAATCCAAACAACTAATATTAAACATAAAGGAAATTTTTATATGAGTTTAAAACAACAACTAAAAGACGATTTAAAAACTGCTATGAGAGCAAAAGAAATTTCAAAAAGAGATTGTATTAGAGCTATTAATACAATGATAAAGCAAATTGAAGTAGATGAAAGAAAAGAATTAACAGATTCAGATATTATTAAACTAATTCAAAAAGGTATTAAACAAAGAGAAGAAGCTGTTACTCAATATAAAGATGCTTCAAGAGACGATCTTGTACAAAAAGAGCAAGAACAAATTGACATTTTCCAAGAATATTTACCAAAGCAAGTAAGTGATGAAGAACTAGAAGCTGGTATGAAAGAAGTAATAGCAGAAGTTAATGCTACCTCTATTAAAGATATGGGTAAAGTAATGGGTCAAGCTACTAAAAAATTTGCAGGCGTTGCCGATGGTAAAAGAATAAATGAAATGACAAAGAAACTTTTAGGATAAAGTATCAAAGGTATACTATGAAAAAAGAAATTGTAAATAATATAATAAAAGAAACATTTTTCAACCTGAAAAAGCAAGATATTATAGCAATGCCAAATGCTTATCATAAAGAGTTCTGTAAAGTAGCTAAAAAATTTGACTTAACAATAAATGAATGTGAAGAGTTTAAAAATTTTGTTAATCAACTTCAAGAAAGTGAACAAATTGAAATAAAATCCAAAAATATTACTACAATACATGAGATGATTCCAATGTTATTAAATAAAATTTCTAAAGATAAAATTAATACTTTATCTGAAATTTTTGATAAATCTATGAGTCCATCAATTAGTATTGAGATGAATGAAGATTTAAAAAAGTTCTCTGTTAAAATAGGAAATTCTCCAGCATTAATATTTGAAGATGAAATTCAAAAAGAGATGCAAAAATTTATTATAAAAAGATTTGAAGCTGATAAAAAAGTTGTTAAACAAAAAACTGCTGACATAGCTAAACTTGTTACTTTAATGGGACAATGTTTTAATGACGCTATAGATAGTAGTGGTATGGGTTCAGTAGAAGTTTCTAGTATAAAATCTAAAATTCAATCTATTGATATTAAAAAAAATGGAATGGAAGAGTTGAGTCAATTACAATTGCAGTTAGTTTATGCTGCTGGATTAATTGAAGATAGAATGTCAAATGTTGGAGCTCAATTAACAAATGGTAAAAGTGATATAGAAAAATTACAAGAAAAAATCAATAAGCTTGAAACTGAACTTGACAAAACAAAAAAAGAGAGTATAAAAGATCATTTAACAGGGCTTCTTACAAGAAAAGCATTTGAAGAATCTGTAAAAACTATAGAACATCAATTTTTAAGAAATGATACGCAATTTGCAGTTGTATTCTTCGATTTAGACTATTTTAAAAAAGTAAATGATACTTATGGACATAAAGCAGGAGATATTATTCTTTCAACATTTGCAAAAGTACTACAAAAAAGTACAAGAGATGTAGATGTAGTTGGACGATATGGAGGAGAAGAATTTGTTGCTATAATTCATTTCAATTTAAAAAGAGAACTTTTAAAATATCTTAAAAGGATTAAAGCAATAATAAATGAAAACGAATTTTTATATGAAGAAAACAAAATAAAAGTTACTTTTTCTGCTGGAGTTGCTATAAGAAACAATCATAAAAGTTATGATAGTACTATTCAAAAAGCGGATATTTTATTATATAAAGCTAAAGAATCTGGAAGAAATAAAATTATTATAGAAGATGGTACTACTATTTAATTTTAATTAATATATAATTCCAAAAAAATATCTCAAAAATCAAAAAATAAGTTATTTAAAGATATAATCTGAAAAAACTGGAGATTTATATGATTTATGAAAAAATTTTAAGTGACCCTATATCATTATGTACGTACTTATTTTTAGCTTTTAGCATACTCTCTTTATTTATAAATAAAAAATATAAAACTTGGATTCCACTTTTTTTAATTTCACTTGGATTTGCTTATATTAGTAATAGAGTAAATTTAAATTCTATTTTTATAATATCTTTTTTTGCTATAAGTATCTATATTATGCAAAATAAAAACTATCGTTCATTAATTAGATATATATTTGGATTTTTGGTACTTTTAGTTTCTATACTTTTATTTACACATAATATAATTGGATTTGAAAATTGGAAAATTATTGATAATATTATACTAAGTGATTCAAGTATACCTTATAGCTTATATTTAAACTTTGACAAAGCTATAATTGGTTTATTTATAATAGCTTTATCAATAAAAACAATATGCAATAAAGATGAATGGTTCAAAATGCTAAAAACAGCTATTCCATTAACTGTATTAGCTATGGCAACTATTTATTCTTTAGCATATATAATGAATTTTGTTGCAATTGACATAAAATTTCCTAATATGATTTTTATTTGGATATTTGCAAATTTATTTTTTGTTTGTGTAGCAGAAGAAGCACTATTTCGTGGTTTTATGCAAAAAAATATTCAAAGTAAATTATCAAACTTTAAATATGGAAATAGTATTAGCTTAATATTAGTCTCTTTCATCTTTGGACTAGCACATTTTCCAGGCGGTTTAAATTATATTATTTTATCTACAATTGCTGGTTTATTTTATGGCTACGTATATCAAAAAACTAAAAATATTGAAGCTAGTATTTTGATGCATTTTATAGTAAATCTAGGACATATTATATTTTTTAGCTATCCTGCATTAAAACATATCGGTTAATTATAAATAAAAAGTTCTATTTTTATTTAATAAAAAAAAAACTTTGATATAATTGATACATCTTTAAAAAAAGACATTAAAATAGTACAAATTGTTTAATGTCAAAATCATTATTTTTAATTTATTATATATTTTAAGGAAAATAAAATGAACAAAAATTTATTTAAACCAAGTATTTTAATTGCTATTTTATTACTAGCAACTTCCCTATTTGCTCAAAAGCAAAGTTATATAACAATTAATTCAAAGCCAAAATATCAAGAGAACTTTAAACACTTTGAATATGTAAACCCTAATGCAAAAAAAGGTGGTATTTTAAAACTATCAGCAAACGGAACTTTTGATTCTTTAAATGCGTTTACATTAAAAGGTTCTAAAGCCTCAGGTTTAGGATTATTATATGACACATTAATGTCAAGTAGCCAAGATGAATCATCAGTTGTTTATCCTTTACTTGCAAAAGCAGTTGAGATTGCAAAAGATAATACTTGGGTTAAATTTTATATAAATGAAAAAGCAAAGTTTAATGATGGAAAAGAAGTTACAGCTGATGACGTAAAGTTTTCTTTTGAAACTTTAATAAACAAAGGATCACCTTCTTATAAAAGATACTATTTTGATGTTAAAAGTGTTGAAGTTATAGATAAATTAACAGTAAAGTTTAATTTTAAAACTAATAAAAACAATGAACTTCCACTAATTTTAGGACAACTTTCTATTATTCCTAAACACTTCTGGGAAGATAAAGACTTTTTAGACTCAGATGCCATTATACCAGTTAGTTCTGGTCCATATAAAATTAAAACCTTTAAATTTGGTAAATATATAAGATATGAAAGAGATAAAAACTATTGGGCAAAAGATTTACCAGTAAATGTAGGGCATTACAATTATGAAGAAGTTAAATATGATTACTATAAAGATGAGTCAGTTACTTTAGAAGCTTTTAAAGCAGGTGAATTTGATTTGCGTTTAGAAAATATTTCAAAAAACTGGGCAACTTTATACAATGGAAAAAACTTTGATAATGGTAAAATTATAAAAAAAGAGATTCCTCATGAATTAGCACAAGGTATGCAAGGCTTAGTTTTCAATTTAAGAAATCCGTTGTTTAAAGACCTAGAAGTTAGACGTGCTATTAATTTAGCATTTGACTTTGAATGGACAAACAAAAAACTTTTTTATAATCAATACAAAAGACTTAACTCATATTTCGCCAATTGCGAATTAAGTTCAGAAGGAAGTTTACCATCAAAAGAAGAACTTAAACTTTTAGAACCTTTTAAAAATCAACTACCAAAAAATATTTTTACTAAAAAGTTTAAAAACAATATCACAAAAGGTGATGGAAAAATAAGAAAAGAATTAAGGCAAGCTTTAAAAATCTTAAAAAAACAAGGTTGGGTTTTTAAAAATAAAATTTTAGAAAAGAATGGTAAACAATTTAAATTTGAAATACTATTAAGCTCTTCTTCATTCGAACGTGTCTTACAACCATTTATAAAAAATCTTAAAAAAATAGGAATCATAGCTTCTATTAGAATAGTAGATCATGTATCTTATACAAATAGACGTAATAGTTTTGATTATGATGCTATGATTCATGTTTTTGGGGTATCTTTATCACCTGGAAATGAATTAACAAACTATTGGGGAAGTAAGTCTTACAACATAAAAGGAAGTTCTAATATAATAGGTATTAAATCAAAAGTTATAGATCATCTAATAGAAAAAATTATTACTGCACCTTCAAGAAAAGATTTAATTACAACAGTAAGAGCTTTAGACAGAGTTCTGTTAAATAACTATTATGTAATTCCAAACTGGTATATTCCTTCGTATAGAATTTCATATTGGAATAAATTTGAACAACCAAAAATAGCGCCAAAATACGGTCTAGGAATATACACTTGGTGGACTAAAGAAAATAAAACAAAGTAGATATCTGTGATAACATATATTTTTAGAAGACTATTACTTATAATTCCAACTTTATTAGGAATTATGACTATTAATTTTTTTATAATACAAACTAGTCCAGGTGGGCCAGTTGAAAAAATGATTATGCAAATGCAAGGTGACAATGGAAGTGCCTTAGATAGAATTACAGGTAGTAATCAATCAGAAGTAGTAGATTCAGATTCTACAGTTAGTAGTGATTCAAATTTCTATAAAGGTTCAAAAGGTTTAGATCCAGAACTTATAAAGGATATTGAAAAACTTTATGGTTTTGATAAACCAATACTAGAACGATATTTTTTAATGCTTAAAAGTTATATTATGTTTGATTTTGGAGATAGTTTTTACAAAAACTCTACAGTAATTGAACTTATTAAAGACAAGTTGCCAGTATCTATATCACTTGGTATTTGGTCTACACTTATTATATATATAGTTTCTATTCCTTTAGGTATAAGAAAAGCACTTAAACATGGAAGTAAATTTGATATTTATACTTCAAGCCTTATTATAATAGGAACTGCTATTCCTGGGTTTTTATTTGCTATTTTATTAGTTATATTATTTGCAGGAGGAAATTATTTTGATTGGTTTCCTTTAAGAGGTTTATTTAGTGAAGACTTTTCACAAATGAGCTTTTTAGAACAAATAAAAGACTATTTTTGGCACTTAACACTTCCTATTACTGCAATGGTAATAGGAGGGTTCGCAACCTTAACAATGCTAACAAAAAACTCATTTTTAGATGAAATATCAAAACAGTATGTTACAACTGCAAAAGCAAAAGGTTTAACTCCTACAAAAGTTTTATATCATCATGTATTTAGAAATGCAATGTTAATCATAATTTCAGGTTTTCCTGCTGCTTTTATTAGTATGTTTTTTACTGGTTCTTTACTTATTGAAGTTATTTTTTCTTTAGATGGTATAGGCTTATTAGGATTTGAAGCTACTTTATATAGAGATTATCCAGTAATGTTTGCTACTTTATATATTTTCACTCTAATGGGTCTAGTTGTATCTCTTATCTCTGATTTAGCTTATACTTGGGTTGACCCTAGAATAAACTTTGAGAAGGTATAAAATGAGTGATTCTATACAAACAGTACGTCAAAAAAGAATCGCCGTATTTAAATCTAACAAGAGAGGTTATTACTCTCTTTGGATTTTTATGATTTTATTTTTACTAACTCTTTTTTCAGAATTTATAGCAAATGAAAAACCTATATTAATTGTCTATAAGAATCAATACTATACTCCTGTTTTCAAAGTATATTCTGAACAAGACTTTGGAGGAGATTTTGAATCTGAAGCAGATTACAAAGATGAATATGTACAAGAACTAATAAACAAAGATGGCTACATAGTTTGGCCTTTGATTAGATACTCTTATCATACTATTAAAACAGATTCTGAAGTATCTTTTCCTAGTCCACCTGATATGCAAAATCTTTTAGGTACAGATGATCAAGGAAGAGATGTATTAGCAAGAGTTATGTATGGCTTTCGTATTTCTGTTATGTTTGGTTTAATACTTACTATTTTTTCATCTATTATTGGTGTCTTAGCTGGTGCTATACAAGGATATTATGGAGGGAAGATTGATCTTTTAGGGCAAAGATTTATTGAAATTTGGGGAGGCTTACCAACCTTATTTTTACTAATGATTTTAGTAAACTATATACAGCCTACATTTTGGTGGTTATTAGGTTTATTACTTCTTTTTTCTTGGACAAGTTTAGTAGGTGTTGTAAGAGCTGAATTTTTAAGAGCAAGAAATTTTGAATATGTAAAAGCAGCTAAAGCCTTAGGTCAAAATGATATGAATATTATTATAAAACATATCTTACCTAATGCTCTTATAGCAACAGTTACATTTATGCCTTTTCTTTTAACAGGAAGTATTACTACTTTGACATCTTTAGATTTTTTAGGTTTTGGACTTCCTGCTGGTAGCCCAAGTTTAGGAGAGCTTTTAGCACAAGGTAAAGCAAACTTACATGCTCCATGGTTAGGTATTTCTGCTTTTATAGTTTTATCAGTACTATTAACACTGTTAATCTTTATAGGAGAAGCTATAAGAGATGCACTTGATCCAAGGATAGCACAACAATGAAAAATATCTTAGAATTAAAAGATTTAAACATAAGTATAAAAAATCAAAAAAGTATTGTTGAAGATATAAATTTAAATATTAACGAATCTCAAACAGTTGCACTTGTAGGAGAAAGTGGTAGTGGAAAGTCTATGATAGCTCATAGTATTTTAAACCTATTGCCAAATTCAAGCTTTGAAGCAAATGGAAAGATTTTATTTGAAAACGACAATATTTTAAATCTAAATGCTAAGCAGTTACTGCAACTAAGAGGAAATAAAATCTCAATGATTTTTCAAGAGCCAATGACTGCTTTAAATCCACTGCATACAGTCTTTCACCAAATTGAAGAGATTATAACAGTTCATAATCCTATGCAAAAAAATATCTTAGAAAAAGAGGTATACTCTTTACTAGAAAAAGTAGAACTACAAAAATATGGAAAGTTAGAAAAAATAGCTGCATCATATCCTCACGAATTAAGTGGAGGACAAAGACAAAGAGTTATGATAGCAATTGCTATTGCAAATAATCCTAAACTTTTAATAGCGGATGAACCTACTACAGCTTTAGACTTAACTATACAGTATCAAATACTAAATCTTTTGAAAAAAATACAAAAAGATTATAAAATGTCAATTTTACTTATCACCCATGATTTAGCTGTTGTAAAAAAGTATTCTGATTTTATTTACGTAATACATCAAGGAAAAATTGTAGAAAAAAACAATACAAAAGAACTATTTGAAAATCCAGAAAATGAATACACAAAACTCTTACTCAAATCAAAAAAAGAGTTTAGTGATTACGATATTACAAACAAAAAACAAATTCTTGAAGTAAAAGATTTATCAGTAAAATTCCCAATTACAAAAGGTATATTTAAAAGAGTAGTTGACCATTTTGTAGCAGTAGATACTTTAAATTTTTCTATTTTTAAAGGAGAATGTTTTGGTATCATTGGAGAAAGTGGCTCTGGAAAATCTACACTAGCGCAAGCTATTTTAAAACTAGTAGATTCTAAAGGAGATATAAATTTTTTAGATACAAATATTAATAGCTTAAGAAAAAAAGAGCTTAGAGAATTTAGATGTCATATGCAAATAGTATTTCAAGACCCTTTTAACAGTCTAAATCCAAGAATGAGTATTTTAGCTATTGTAAGTGAAGGTTTAGATATACACACACAGTTAAACAATGAAGAAAAAAAACAAAAAGTAATAGAGATCTTAAAAGAAGTAGATATGCCTTACGATTGTATATATAGATATCCACATGAATTTAGTGGAGGACAAAGACAAAGAATAGCAGTAGCTAGAGCTCTTATACTAAACCCTAAACTTCTTATACTTGATGAACCTACATCAGCATTAGATAGACAAGTACAATTTTCACTTTTAACTTTGCTAAAAAAGTTGCAAAAAAAATATGATTTAACATATATTTTTATTTCTCATGATCTAGAAGTAATACGAGGAATATGTAATAGAGTTGCCGTTATGAAAGAAGGCTCAATAATAGAAGAAAATCATACAAATAAACTGTTCAATAATCCTAGTGAAGAGTATACTCAGGAACTGATAAGAGCTTCTCAATAATCATATCATTTTTTGATATAATTATTTAATTATATTTATTAAAATATAACTATAACTATTTTAAATAATCTAGTTTATTACAAGCACTTAAATAACCAGCTTCACATGCTTTCTTGTAAAATTTACTAGCTATTACATAATCTCGTAAATAACCTTCATATTCATATAATATACCTAGTTTTATACATGCCTTGAAATCTTCAGAATAACAAGCTATTTCATAAAGTTTTACAACTTGATTTATATTTCCATCTTCATAAGATTTTGAAACTAAATCTAAAAAATCAGAATTTAAATTTCCTAAAAATAAAAGTATTATAAATAATGTATTTTTCATAGTTATCCTTTATATTTTTATTTTATAATTATATAATAACTATATTAAATGTATAATATAAATTTTATTATTTAATGATAAAATACTATAAAATTTTATTTTTTTAAAAATTTTATAGTTATAAAGAGTTTTAAATTAAGATTTATAGGTTAATTTAATGTACTTACATCAAAGTATAGTTTTATACTATAAATTATTTATATAATATTTAAATATAATATTTATAAATAAATTATTTATATTATCTCTTAATAATATTAAAATAAATTTTAATCCATTAGTTCAGCTAAATCATTTTTGCAAAAATCTATTGATTCTGCAACTTGATTAATGTATGATTTTTCACTGTGATGAAATTCATCATCAACTTTAGACAAAGAAATTAAATCAATCAATAAATATAGAGCTTCATCTTTATTTTCTTTAAATAAAAAATAATCAACTTTGGTTTCTCTTCTACTTTTTAATTTATTAAGAAGTAATTCTTTTTTACTTTCATCTAATTCAGCTTTTTCAATAAGTGTTTTTATATGTTCAATCTCAACTCTTGAAGAAACACCATCTACTTTTAAAAGATTTGTTAAAATATTTAGTTTTGTTTCTAGAATACATAAATTTTCACTTTCTGGTTCATTTTTCTTATAAACATAATGATCATCAAATACAATATCTTTTTCTAAAAGTTTGACAGTAATATCTGCAACTTTTTTTGTATTATATTTAGACCATGTTTCCAGTGCAGTTGAACGAGTAGAAGGAATCCATTTGGCAACCATAACTTTTGTTAGTTTTTCAGTTATATTATTTCCAAGAATAGAAATTGATTTATGCAGTTGACCTTTAGATACTCTTTTTACCATGATTTTTCTTTTATGTATAGATAAAAGACCTAAACTTGTAGATCCAAAAATACAAAGTAAAATACCAGTTAATACTTCAGAACATAATTCTTCATCATCTTTTTTATAAGATTTTCCAATATCATAAATCATTTCAATTTGATTTCTCATAATTGCTGTTATTTCTGGAACACAATTAGCAATTCCAAATTGTCCATTACTTAAAGTGATATCATTAGATATCTCTACATTTTTTGTACTGTATTTACTTATAATACTATCTATTGAATATTTAGAAGGAAAACTATTTTTCTTGTAATATCTTTTTTTTTCTTTTTTTACTACATCAATAGAACTTATTAAACCTGCTGAAATTATATCTTTTAAAAACATTTTTTATTCCTTGAATTATAGAGTAGCATATAATATAAAAATTATTTACTGATATTTTATCTAGAAAAAATTTATAAAAATACAAAATTTTTTAATAATTCTATTTAATAAAAATAAATTTAAAAAAACAAAAAATCATAATTTTAAAATTATATATTTTTCAATATTTTATTAAATATTTTCCTTTAAATAGTCTTTTTAGTCTTAATAATTAAAATATTTAATAAAATTATATTGATAATCACTATATCATATATCTTTAAAATATAATATTAACTTATATATTATATTAACTTTTTATAAAAATACTATAATATAGACTTATATAGTAATTTATTTATTATTAATATAGTGAATTCAAAAATAAATTATTTATTTTGTTGTTTTTTATTTATTTATAAAATTAAACTTATCGTAGGAGTTGTATAAATTAGGTTTATTTTTTGTAGTATTATTTTAGAATTATATTGTGATTGACTAATATTTTACGCTAAAACCTTTAGTATATATTTCATTTATAGTTGATTCAACTATATTAGTTACTTTACTATAAATACTTCCTTTTTTTAGAATTGATATAAATTCTTTTACCTTTCTATCTTCACAAGTTACAACTGCTTCAACTTTACCGTTAGTTAGATTTTTTACATATCCATTAAATTTATATTTACTTGCATTTTCTTTAATAGTTTTTCTGTAATATACACCTTGAACTGTACCACTTACTATAAATTTATAACTTTTCATCTATTCCTCTATACTTACCTAAATAAAACTAGGTATTTATTATCAATTATACTCTTATTTTTGTTGATTAAATAAGAGTCATTTTTATATCGTTATAAGATATTTTTCCATCTAGTTTGGTAAATATTGCTTTTAGCCTAATATTCCCATCTTCTGAAAAATCCTCATCATTGTTTTGTTCTTTTATATCTTTAATAGCTTTATTTACAAGATTAATACTACTTAAGTTTGGCATGTATTTTGATATATCAAAATCAGGATCATCTTCTTTTATTAGACTTAAATGATTGATAATAGTAGATACTGAATATTCAACATTTTTTGCTAGTTCTTCAAGGCTTGATGATGTTTGAACTAGATTTTTTGTTTTTATATGATTTGGTATTTTTTCCTCTATTTTTGGTTCTTTGTCTAATTCTACTTTCTCTTTTTCTATCTCTTTTTTATCAATTGTTCCACCAAGTCTTTGGATATATGATAATTCAATAGCTTTTAAATGGCTATCTTCATAAGCTTCTATTTTGTCACTTGCTCTTTTTGAAGCTTGTTTGATTCTAGGATCTATACTTAATATCAAAGGATCAACACTTAGGGCGTTTTCATTGAAGCCCATCAAACGTAAGCCTTCTATATTTTTTATTCGTGAAAGTGCAACATAACCTTGCCCTACTTCAAATGTCCTCGATAAATCAATTTCAGCTGCATCTAAAGTCATACCTTGTGATTTATGAATAGTGATAGCCCAAGCTAGTTTTAGAGGTATTTGAGATATTTTAGCTTGTATTTTTCCTTTGTCATTTTCTATTGTCCAATCTTCATATTCTACTTTTATAACATAACCACTTGATAGTTTTACAATAGGAAGTTTTTGCTCATCTTTTGAAAAATCTATAACAACACCAGTAGTTCCATTGATGTAGTATTTTTCAGGATTGTTTTTAATAAACATCACAACAGCATCTTTTTTTAGTGTAAGTTCTTCTTGAACTAAAGCAGATTTAAATAGTTTCTCTATATTTGATTTTGCACCCTCATGAGTATACTTAAAAAGTTGTTCCTCTTCCTCTATTCCTCTTAATTCTTTGTCATTAATTCTATCCACGTCCATATTATGTGTATAGAGTTTTGTAGGTGTAAAATCTATATCTAAATCTTTTTGCAATCTTGAATTTAAAGTATCGTAAGTTCTTTGTGATACCTGCCCACTTCTAATATCATCTAAAACAGAAATAAGCTGATTATCATCTTGTCTAAACTTCTTTTGTAAATAACAAGTCTGTAAATCTAAATCTTTCCAAGAAGGACTTTGCCAAGAAAATCTTTTACCATCAAGGTTTTTAGATATTGGAGGCAACTGAAAAAAGTCTCCTGATAATACCACTTGAATACCAGCAAAGGGCTCTTCACTTTGTTTAAAAGCTCTTAGAATTTTATCAATTGAACAAAAAATATTAGGACTAACCATAGATATCTCATCTATAATCAATATCTTTAGTTTCTTAAATCTTGTCTGCAAATACTTTTTATCTAATAAATTTGAAATAAAATCATCATCAATACTATCTTTTATACCTAAAGAAAAATAAGAGTGAATAGTCTGACCATTTAGATGTGAAGCAGCAATACCTGTTGGAGCAACTATAGTAGGAATAATCTTCCTAGACTTTAGATATAAAATATATTCGTTTAAAATATGAGTTTTACCTGTTCCTGCGGATCCTGTTAAAAAAACATTTTGACCAGATTTTAGTATTTTTAGAGCTGTTTCTTGCATTTGTTACCTATTATTGTTTTAATTTTATAATTGTAGTCTAAGATTATTTAAAATTGTTTGTTTTAACTCTTCATCTACTTTATATTTATTTGCTAAATTCTCAAAATCTTTAAAAGCTGATTTTGTATCTTCTAATATCTTAGTAGCTTGTATTTTAGTTAAATTACAATATTTCCCAAACTCAACAACATCATCTTTTGTAAATTTGTCTTGTTTTCCATTTAGTTTTATTTGGTGCTCTTTAGTCCATTTTCCTGTTGGGTCGTAAGAGTATGTCATATCAAAAGCTGGAGATAGTTTCCATTCACCTTTTTTATTCATAATAAAACCAAAGTTCTTTGTATGGTCATCTTGATTTCTACCAACAATATTAAAAACTGCCCTTCTAAAGACTTCTTCAACTTCATCTTGACCAAAACCTAACTGTCTAATATTTAGAATTAACTGTTCATATGAGTAAGCTCCTGTTGCATCTCTATCAAAATGAGATAAACCTGCCCAAGACAGATAGTGAACTTTAGAGGTAATACCTTTACTGATAACTCTATCAAATCTTTCAATCATAAAGTGAAACTCATCTTTATCTATAATATAATCAGTTTTAGGCATATTTATACCACATTTTGTAGCAATTATACTATATATGTACTCTACTCTAGTCATACCTTTTGGGTCTTTTGAATCTCTATCTTTATTTGATGAAGAATCAAACTTTAAAAGCCAGTAAGTATAATCACCTTCATACAATGATGTACCATCAAATAATTTATTTTCACTATTTCTTGCAACTAAAGCTTTAGCTCTAGCTCCACCTGCACTAGACCCAACTTTAATTAGATTCAAGGCATCTTGTTTTGTTCTAGAATTTTCAAGTTTTTCACTTAAGGCATCTTTCTTACTAATTACAAGTTCAGCTAAATTGGATAATAGTGTAATATCTAAATCTGCAGAGATATCCAAGTCATCTTCAAACTCTGTTGGATGATACTCCAATGCTCCCATACCTCTTTTACCAACATATAACAGCCTATCTAAAGTAGTAATATTTTCTTGTGGTATTTTCTTTTCTGCCATAAACTGGTCAATTAGTTGATTACCAAATTTATCAGGTAAGGAATCGGCAAATACTCCCGCAATACCTTTAAATGTTCTAAAGCTAATATCCTCAAAATAGAATTTAGTTGGTGGATATTTCATTAATAAAGGAGAAGGATATATATTTGAACTCATAAATTTTTCATCATATTCAAACTGTGCAATATTTGAATCTTTTGGATAAGCAATATAACCTATTGTAGTTCCCCAAAGTTTTACTTCTACTAACTTGCTCATTTATCTTCATCCCACACAAAATCAGTACTATTGACACTCTTTTTGTTTTTAAACACTCTTTTTGGAGTAGCTTTCTTTTTAGTCTCTCTAATACTAAAATCCTCTTCTACTGATAGTAACTTTTCTAGTCTATTGATTTCACCAACTCCACGTAGTATTTTTATAAGATTGACAAGATTAATATTCTCTCCACTCTTAAGCCTTTGAATAGCAGCAATAGTAGCACCGCCTTTTTTGCTTACATCTTCATCAGATAATCCATTTTGTAGTCTTATCTTTTCATATTTACTACCTAGCTCTTTTATGACATCTTTATCAGTATATAAATTAAAATCCATAATAAGCTCCTTTATGAAAGTATATTATCATAATACTTAGTATATATGCAAATTATTAGCACTTTACTTCCTATTACTTATCATATATGCAAAGTTTATAAATAATTATAGATTATTTATCTTTTATTTTATATTTTTTATCATAAAAAATTAAACCCTAGATAGTTAAAAAGAAACTCCACAGTACATATTAAATATAATGCGAAACTATGAAATATTATATTTATGATTTAGAAACTTTTCCAAATATATTTACTTGTGTTATACAAAATACTCAAAGCAAAGAGATAAGAGTGTTTGAGTTAAGTACAAGAACAAATGACTTAACAAAATTTCTAAAAACACTGCAATGGCTAAGTACAAATGAAAAAGTACTAGTAGGATACAATAATCTAAACTTTGATTATGCGGTACTACAATTCATCTACAAAAATGCAAAAAACTACTCTATAAAAGAGCTAGTATATGAAGTATTTCTTTTTGCAGATGGACTTATCAAAAACAATATAATTTATAAAGAAGATAAAAATACTTTAAAAATCAATCAACTGGACCTTATGAAAATCCATAATTTTGACTATAAAGCTACAAGAGTAAGTCTAAAAGTTTTAGAAGTAAACATGTGTATGGACAGTGTTGAGGACTTGGATTTTAAAATAGGTGAAGACTTAAAAGTAAACGAATTTGACAATCTAATCAAGTACAATAAACACGATGTAGAAGCAACACAACTCTTTTTTGAGCACTCAAAAGAAGCCATTGAGTTTAGAGAAGAACTTGGTGTAAAATACAAAGAAAACATGCTTAACTACAGTGATACAAAGATAGGAAAAAGATACTTTATAAGAAACCTAGAAGAAAAGCTTGGAAAAGATACCTGTTATATAAATGGCAAACCAAAGCAGACTATTAGAAACTTTTTGAATTTTGCAGAGATTATCTTTGACTATATTAGTTTTGAAACGCCCGAATTTCAAAGTCTATTAAAATACCTAAAAAAGCAGTATTCAAACTCTATGAAGGAAGTCTTTTCAAATATTTCTAAAGACAAGTTAGAAGAACTAAGCTCTTTTTGTACACTAAACTCTAAAAAAGAAGCACACTCACTACATCTAAACTATAAAGATTTTACTTTTTATCTAGGTACTGGTGGTTTACATGGAAGTGTTGAGAGTAAGTTTTATGATAAAAACGATGAGTTTTTAATCATAGATGTTGATGTGGCAAGCTACTATCCATCTATTGTGATTCAAAACAATTTATATCCTGAACACCTAGGGGTTGAGTTTGTAGATATATATAAAGAGATTCGTGATTTGAGGTTTTCTTATGAAAAAGGTACTTCTCAAAACAAGATGCTAAAACTAGCTCTAAACTCGACATATGGAGATACAAACAATCAGTTTAGTCCTTTTTATGACTATAAGATGACTTTGGATATTACTCTAAATGGACAGTTGATGTTGTGTATGTTAGCTGAAAAACTTATGCAAATAGAAACTGTATCTTTAATACAAGCAAATACAGATGGCCTTACTTTTAAAATTGCAAAAAAAGACAAATCAAAGTATGAAGACATATCAAATAAATGGCAAGACTTTACAGGCTTAGAGCTAGAAGAGATAATATATGAAAAACTATGGATTAGAGATGTAAACAACTATATAGCCCTAAAAGAAGATGGTAAAGCTAAAAAAATAGGTGCATATAAGTACAATCTTGCATGGAATCAAAATCACTCTTCACTCGTAGTTCAAAAAGCAGTAGAGGCGCATCTAATAAATGGTATCTCCATAGAAGAGTTTATACATAATCATAGAAATAAATACGACTTTTTACTAAACTTCAAAGCTACTAGAAATATAGACTTAGTCCTTGAAAAAGTATATTCACTGAAAAAAACTTATGTGCCATTATCTAATACTATTCGATATTTTATTAGTAAAAATGGATTACCACTAAAAAAGATTCTTCCACCTTTGAATAACGAAGCAGAACAAAGAATAATAGGAATAAACGTAGGCTATAAAGTAGAGCTTTGTAATAATATAAAAGATTTCTCTTATGAGTTTTTAGATTTTGATTATTATATAAAAGAGGCTTATAAACTAATAGAACCATTTACTCAAAAGAAAGAATCACTTTTTGATTTCTAATAATACCTCTTGTTATAATTGGTTAATAATTTTTTGTTAAAATATCACTATGAAAAAAACAATATTAATCTTATTTTTACTTAGTTTGCAGAGTATATATGCAAATTTAAATATCAAAACTATTCTATTTTTAGGTGATTCACTAACAGAAGGATTAGGAGTATCAAAGGAGAGTGCTTATCCTAACTTAGTACAGAATCTAATACAAACAAAACTAAACAAAAACATCAAAACTATAAACGCAGGAGTTAGTGGTTCAACTACAAATGATGGACTATCTAGACTAAAATGGTATCTAAAAAGAAAACCCGATATTATCTTTGTTGCTCTTGGTGTAAACGATGGTCTTAGAGGTTTAGATTTGAAACAAAGTCAAAAGAATCTAGAAGAAATTATAAATTATGCTTTAAAATCAAAAGCAAAAGTTTTATTAGCTGGTATGCTAATCCCACCTAATTATGGTCCAAAATACTCACAAGATTTTAAAGAAATGTATGAAAACATACAAAGTAAATACAATCTAAAGTTTATGCCATTTTTATTAAAAAATGTAGCAGGAGTTCAAAAGCTAAATCAAGCTGATGGAATCCATCCAAATGAAAAAGGTCATAAAATAATCGCAAAAGAAGTATATGAGTTTCTAAAGGAAGAACTATAATGTTAAAACTAAAATCACTAAAAAAATCTTATCTTCAAGGAAGTCAAGATATCCATATATTTGAAGATTTAAACTTCCATGTTGAAAAAGGACAAAGAGTTGCAATCATGGGAAAATCTGGAAGCGGTAAATCAACTTTACTTTCGCTAATCTCAGGAATTATAAAACCAAATGATGGAGAGATAGTTCTAAATGATACTTCATACAATGCTCTAAAAGAGAGTCAATTAAATGACTTTAGAGCTTCAAATATTGGTTTTGTATTTCAAAATTTTCATTTAGTTTCATATCTAAATGCATTAGAAAATGTAATGCTTCCTGCAAAAGTAAACAATATATCAAATGCAAAAGAAAAGGCAATTGAGCTTCTAAAAAGTGTAGGATTAGAGCATAGACTTGATCACTTACCTTCAGAGCTTAGTGGTGGAGAGAAACAAAGGGTTGCAATAGCAAGAGCACTTATTCATAATCCTAAAATAATCTTAGCAGATGAACCAAGTGGAAACTTGGATGAAGAAACAGGTATTGCAGTTATGAACAAACTTTTTGAGTTAATCACACAAAATGGAACTACTTTGATTTTAGTAACTCACTCAAAAGATGTAGCAAAACGATGTGAAGAAACCTATAAATTAATCTCTGGAAACTTAAGTAAATGTTAGCAATCCAATTAGTTCTAAAAGCTTTAGCTCGTTCAAAATCTTTTAGTTTTATTTTTATACTAAACTTTTGTCTTGCTATTGCTTCACTTTCATATTTACAATTTTTCAAAGGAAGTGTAGATAATTCTCTAGATGTAAAAGCAAAAAGCTTGCTGGGAGCTGATTTAGTAGTAAATTCTAGATTCCCTATAAATGAAAAACAAAAAGAACAAATACTAAGCAAACTACCAAAAGTAAAAAACTACAACGAAGGTATTTCAACAGTTAGTATGGTGGCATCTTCTAAAAGAGCTAGACTTATGGAAGTTGTAAAAATTGAAAATGGTTTTCCATATTATGGAGGATTAGTATTTAAAGATAAATCAATTTTCCCAAATCAAACTACACTTCCAAAAGATAATGAAGTATGGGTTTATCAAGAAGTATTAGATTTACTAGGATTACAAAAAAATCAAAATCTTAAAATAGGTCAACAAAACTTCATCATCAAAAAAGTAATAGAATCAGACTCACAAAAAAATGTAAGTTTTAGTGGTTTTATGCCAAAAGTTTATATAAGTGAAGAAGGACTAGAAAAAACTGAACTTTTACAGTTTGGTTCAACTGCTAGGTATAAACTAAATTATCAGTTTGAAAAGAGCTTTGCAAATGATAAATTAGAAGAGTTAGAAAACTCTCTTGAAAAGCAGTTTGATAAAACACTTAGAGTTTTATCCCCAAATGATGGAAGAGATAGACTTCTAAATACTTTGAATTTCCTGACAAACTTTTTATCACTAGTATCTTTAATCTCATTCTTTTTAGGATTAGTTGGGCTTATATATCTATACTCTGGATATTTACGAAAACATCAAAATGATATCAAAATTCTAAATGACATAGGAGTTAGTAAAAAAAGTTTGATTATTACATATTTACTTCATCTTTTTGTATTGATTTCTATCTCTACAATTATAATATTTTCATTTATAGCTTTTAGTGCCAAGTTTTTAGCTCCATTACTTCAAAGTTATATTGATTTGGATTTTAACTTTACTCTTGATTATTTCTTTTTTGTAAAATCTGCTCTTGTACTTTTCGTATTGAGTATTAGTATTGGGCTTCCTATGATTTTACCAATGGTTCAAAGTGAAAAGAGAAGTTTTACTAAAACTATTTTGAGTTTTACACCTTTTATACTGTTTTTACTAATCTTATCAAATCTTGTAACTCCAAGTAAAAATATAGGATTTTTCTTTGCTTTAGTAGTATTGGTTTTAATTATTGTATTTTTTACTATGGGTTCATTTATATTAAAAAAGTTTGACTTTACTGGACATCTAAATAATCTATCATTGTCTTTAGCTGTTAAAAATATCACAAGACAAAAGAAAACATCACTTACTTTGTTTACTGCTATTTTATTATGTACTGCATTTTTCAGTCTTATTCCACAAGTTGGAACATCACTATCTACAGCCTTGACTTCTAGTGTAGAAGATAGACCAAGATTCTTTGTAATTGATGCAAAAGAAGATCAAATACCAAGTCTTGAAAAACAAGTATCAAACCTTGGTGCAAAACTAGAAAATGTTACGCCAATGATTAGAGCACGAATTATAAAAATAAATGACGAAGAACAAAAAGTAAATACAAGTAATAACTCTAGAAATGAGGCAGTAAATCTATCTTATAGAACAAATTTAAAAGATACAGAAGAGTTATTAGAAGGTAGAGAATTTAGTGGAGTTTATAACTCATCTGATTTTTCAAAACCAATAGAGCTAAGTGTTGAAAAAAGATATGCAAATAGAAGAGGAATAAAACTAGGAGATAAAGTATTATTTGATGTATTAGGATTAGAGATTGAAACAAAGGTAGTGAATATCCGTACAGTAAAATGGACAGAGTTTACTCCTAATTTCTTCTTAGTTTTACAAAAAGGAGCTATTGATGATGCTCCAAAAACTATGCTGTCTACAATATCAACGGGAGATTATAATGCCTCGCAAATGATGCTAAAACTAACAGATACTTTTCCATCACTTACAATAATAGATGTAAAGAGTTTATTTGAATCATTTGCAGATATAGTAAAAAGTGTGACTTTGATAACTGAGAAAATGAGTTTATACTCTATAGCTATTGGTCTTCTTATGAGTTTTATTATCATTCAATACCAAATGAATCTACAAAAAAACAATATTTTACGACTAAAAATGATAGGAATAAACAATAGAACTATCAAAAACTCATTTTTAATAGAGTTTGGACTTATCTCGTTTTTAGCAAGTAGTTTAGGAATTATATTAGGAAGTGTAGCTTCATACTTTATAAGTAGCCTACTTTTTGAATCATATTGGGATTTTAGAGCAGATATTTTATTGCTCTATTTTTCGCTTATTCCACTTCTTACTTTAGCTGTGGTTTGGGTATTTACTTCTAGGATAATTCATCAAAAAGAAAATACTCTTTTTGGTGAATAAAAAATCTCTACTTAAATTTTTAAGTGGAGATTTTATCAAAATTTAAATAACTTTATCTAACCTAGTTAAGATATCAAAAGATTCAATATCCAATCTCGAAAATGCAAAGCATTTTTTACCTATTTACTTTTTAAAATAGCAATTAACATGGAAACACCTTGTTCAGTAAAGACGTAAGGTAAATATTTTGTATGTTTCCCTCTTTTGGAACCTAAGTTTAAGGTCACAAATTTTTATTATTATTTAAAAACATTACAAATTGTCATTATTTTAAAGTATTAGAAAATCTTTATATATACTCTTAAAGAACTAAAATATTCTTAGGAGATATAATGCAATTAATAATAGGATCACAAGTTAAACTTATAGATGGAGCTATTGAAAAGATCTTCCCTTATGGAGAAGTTTTACAATTGCTAAGTAAATTCAAGAATATTTGTACTGATATACAATGGAACGTAAATGTACCTAGCAGAGATAAGTGCAAAATTATAGAAAATCAAGAAACAATTAGTATTAAAAATTTTAAAGCAAGAGATTTTCAACAAGATTGTATTGATAAATTTACACGAACTACACTTACTGGTTATATTTATGCTCCTACAGGCTCTGGGAAAACAAATATAGCTGCATATTTAATCGCTAAAAGAAATATAAGAACACTTTTTATTGTTCCTAAATATGATTTAGTAAAACAAACAAAAAAAAGATTTCAAGATATTTTAGATATTGATCCATCAATGATAGGTGAGCTTAGTGCTCACAAAAAAGAGTTTGGTGCTCCAATTTTAATCACTACATGGCAATCATTAAATAAAGAAGCCACATTACAAAGAGTTAAAGAAGATAAATACTCACAGATTATTTGTGATGAGATGCATAAAGCTAGTGCAGATGTCTACTATGATGTTGTATCTTCCATACCTGCTATGTATAAACACGGTCTTACAGCAACCCCATATAGAAATAATATCAAAAATGAACAAAGACTTTACGATTTAGTTGGAAATGAAATAGCAAGTGTAGATATACTAGATTTATATAAAAATGGCTTTTTAGTACAACCAAATATAAGATTTAAAAATACAAATTATAAAATCAATATAGATCAAGAATACTTACGGTCATTGGATTTTAATATAAAACTAGGAATGCTTAAAAAAAATATTGATAAATCAAAAAAGAGAAAAGAATTAATACTAAATGATATTAAAAAATCTCTTGAACTTGAAAAAAACAAGTTTAAAGCTAATCAATCTGTGATTTTAGTAAATACTCTTGAATTAGGACAGACTTTAAAAGAGGAGTTATCAACTTCATATAATGTATTATATATTGATGCAAGCACAAAAGCAAAAGAAAGAAATCAGATTTTTAGTGATTTAACAGAAAACAAGATTACTGATTATGTTTTGATAGGAACTTCAAAACTACTAGGAGAAGGTACAGATATTCCCTCGATTAAAAATGTATTTTGTTCAAGTCCTGCTTACCCTCCTTTTGAAGATACAGCACGTTTACAGCAAATCATAGGAAGAGCCATGAGACCATTTAAAAATAAAAATAGAGCAAATATAATTATTTACAATGATGAAACAACAGGCTGGATAGATAAAAAGAAAAAGGAAGTTTTAGATATTGTTTTTAATAATGTTAAGCCTATTATATATTAATATTCCCTCTGTACTTTTCCACGTAACTTCTTTTGAGAACTTAGTTTCTTTTTAGAGTTCAAGCGTCTGTTTACAGACCCTTTTGTTGGTTTTGTAGCTACTCTTCTTTTTTGTACTACATTCACACTTTTTATTAGCTCTACCAAACGTTCAAGTGCTTCGTCTTTGTTTTGTTCTTGGCTTCTGTGCTGTTGAGACTTTATAACTATAATACCATCTTTGGTAATACGTTTATCTTTGAGTTCTAATAACTTCTGTTTATAAAACTCTGGCAATGACGAAGCCTCTATATCAAAACGCAAATGAATAGCAGCCGAAACCTTATTGACCTTCTGTCCACCAGAACCTTGTGCTCTAATAGCAGATATTTCTACTTCGTTTTCATCTAGTGTTACGCTGTTTGATATTTTTAATTCTGACATGTTATTTTTATATCCTACTATTTAAATTTTTAAATCTATAAAATATTTTTTATAGTTTTATACAACTTATATCATATTTTATCATAATCCAAATTATTCAATTTTTTTAATATTGTTTGACTACTGATATATGATATTTTATAATCTATTATGTAATTAAGTAAACTGGTACCTGATTTTGGAATACGATTTTCTAAATAATGATGTCCAAAAACCAAATGCTAATTCTGCAATAATCTTATCGTGACTTATTTTTTCTTTTCTTTGGGAAATTTTATTTTGCAATATCTTTTAACCCTATTTACTTTTAAATTAATACAAGTGGAGATTCATCACCTGACCCTTTCTTTTTTCTAATAAAGGAGAATAAAATTCTCCTTTATTTTATATATATGCAGGTATTACAAAGTTTAGCCAAACAATAAGCGCAGCTATAAAAGACTTTATGCCAAAGTGTGACACATAGTTTGAATCAGCCTCTTTTTTGTATATAGAAATTGCTATAAATACCAACCAAATATACCAAGCAGATTCAACTGGATTTGTCAGCTCTGCTAAAATAGACAGACTTCCTCCAAAGGTTTCAAAAGCCATCAATACAGTTAATATTCCTATGGTTATCCCATATTTACCTAAGGTATTTGATACATATTTGTTTTGAAGAAAGGCTATGCTTAAACAAAGTGTCCAAAGACCTTGCATCACAAACCCTAAGTTTTCCCCTATTGCCATTCCTGCATATGCATTAAATGCTCCCTCTAATACTGGGATGAGTTCACTTGAGCTTTCTTGAAGGTTTGCAAGATAAGGAATAAGAAAAGACCATCTGATAAACCCAATGGCTTGAAAGATCCCTGTTAATATACCAAATACTAAAGCAAGTACCAAAATTGCTGACTTTTTTTCAAAGAGGTAAAAAATAAGTGAAGCTATCATTGCATTCATTATTCCTGTTAGTGCTAAGAGATAATATGTCGGAATAATAACATCTTGATTTTTGACAAATAAAGCCAAACGAACAGAACTGTTTTCTCGTAAAATATCTGGAAACTGGAAAACTGCCATGAGCACTAAAAATGCGACAACTGAAACTAGAACTTGTGCTATTATTAAAATAGCAGTAAACGAATAATCGTTATTTTTCATATCTATCCTTTATTGTTTAAAGGGTAAGTTTAAAATATAAAAATAAACTCTGAGTGAATTTAAAATGAATTTTTATTCACTTAAGCCATTTCGTAAGTGTTTTCTTTCTAGGTTATCCAGTTTTTGATCTATCAAACTGTTATTTAAGATAATTTTTCTCATATTTACAAAGTTATTTATGATTTTTATACTAATTTCAATTGCAATTTTACTTTTTAAAATAGCACTTAGCATTGATACACCTTGCTCTGTAAATACATATGGTAAATATTTCCTATGTTTTCCTCTTTGACTTTCTAAGGTCACAATTTGTGACCTTAAAGAATCATTTGAACTTGAAGTCATAAATTGTGAACTCAAGTTTTGATATTCTTCTTCTGTAATCTGAATACGAAACTGTTGGGGAAACCTTTCTATATTTCTTTTAACAGCTTGATTAAATACTTTTGTTTCTACACCATAAAGTTTTGCTAAGTCTCTATCAATCATAACTTGCATACCTCTTATAGTATATATTTTATTTTTTATATCCTCATCAATTATTAATTCATCCATATCACAACCCTAATTTGAAATAAATATATCTATCATTTTCCTAATATTGGCAAAACGTAAAAGTATAATAACATTAAAAAATATTTTTATTTAAAAGTATTACACTTTGCAATATGTTTTTATACTTAGGTAAACTGTCACCGGAACTTTGTAAAAGTGAAGTTCTCATTTTCTTCCATCTTACTCATATATAATTGTACCTATCCCCGTTTCTTAAATAAGTACACTGCTACCTGATTTTCATCATAATTTGTGGTCAACGATATTGACCCCAAATTTATAGCCATTAAATATCTATCGAAAAATCTTTATAAAGTGGTGATTCATCACCTGTCCCTTTCTTTCTTCCTAAATAAGTAAACTGGTATCGGAACTTTTTAGACAGATTATAATGTTTCTAGAATCTTATTTTTTTAATTATTCTTATACTCAACAAAATACTTTTTTTCATTTATTTCAGGTTCTGTAGAACTAACTATTGCTTTAACTCCCCTTGCTAATAAATACCAAGCAAAAATAGGTCCAAGAACTATAGAATAAGACAATCTAGAAGCTAATACTAAACCTTGTTTTTTTAAAACTTTTTCAAAAACAATAGTAAGTTGTTTATATGAAATTTTTTTTCTAATATAAGAAATTGTAAATGGATACAATAGTGCAGCAGTTGATATTGCAACACCATTGTATACTACTGATTTTGAATCAATTGGCTGTATTTTATTTATTAATTCTTCAAATCTCTCTTCTGTAATATTTCTTAATTCTTCATTTGCAAATCCAGAGCCAAAAACCATTGGATTATCTTCGTATAGTTTTGCCATTTCATCTGTTGTCATTATTGGCATATCAGGGTATTTAGCAAGTGCTTCTTCAATAATTTGTTTAGATTCAATACTAACAGCTTTTAGTGATATTTCCATAGTTTCACCATCTTCATTA
>JAAETO010000319.1 GCA_024228275.1 Arcobacter sp. | reverse complement strand
GTTTTGGGGTTTTCATTTTTAATAGAACACAGATAACACTGATTTGTTATAATCAACAAATCTTTCATATATATATTATTTATTCTTCCTCAGTATATTCAAAACTTATTACTATATATTCATTAACATATTTTTCATAATCTTCATAGGTATCAATTTCATAGTTTGTTTTATTTGCATTAGCCTTATATATCTTTTTCAAATCGGGTATCTTTAGCTTTATTTTTTTTCCTTTTTCAATAGTTAATCGTTTTTTAATTAAGTTAGGAAAAAAGCCCCAAATTTTACCATACCCTATAAAAACATCCACAGTTAATTCATTATTGTTATATTTAATCGGAACTACAAAGATGTTGTAATTAGATTTCAAAAATTTCTTTACTAGTTCATCATTTTTATATTGTTCCGCTTTTTTATTATTCATTATTACAAATGGAAATCTAAATTCTCCTTTGTAAATTGATGCAGGTAAATTAATAGGTACTCCATTATCTTCATCTGCTAAAACCATTGCACTTTCAAGTGGATATTCAAGTTGGCGTAATAAAATATTTTCATTATTTTTATCACTTTGAACAAATTCTAACCCCAATCTAAATTTATTATTTTCTATTTTTGATTCTTTTGTAGCTTCATAAATTTGATAAAAATTACGAGTAGTAAATTTAGAATATAGCTCTCTTTCTTCTTTTGTGGTTTTAGTAATAGCCAATGATGCCGAATGGTCATTTAAATGTTCACCCAAACTGTCTAACAACACGACCTCATTAAAAGGAACTATAATCATTTCATGATACAACTTCACATCAAATTGATAATGCAACTTCCCTGGATGTTCAACCAAACTATAAATAGCATATTTTAGAAATAAGGCTATAGAATCCTTATTCTCTTGTAATAATTTGTTTTTAATTTCATAAAAAACGACTTTAGAAATATCCGGTTTTCTTGAACTAGATTCTAAATTAAATTTTCTTTCAGATAAAGCAGTATCATATTTGGTTTCTTCCCAAGATGGAAAACCAAAAAACGAATCATTAAGAATACCATTGCTCACCTTTGCACCGCACCCAAATCCATTTTTCACTTCATTTACATAATAAAATCCACTTACAACCGTATCCTGAATTTCATAATAAGTATTTGTCATCATTCCATTTTGAAATAATAGCTTCATAGTGAATTTAATATCATCAAATTTTTCAGTTTTCTTATTCTTTTTTTCTTGAAAAATAATTTTCTTTTGAGCAAAAAGTGTAAAACTAAAACACATTACTAGTAGAGCAATAATTAGATATCGCATTTTTATCTCCAAATTTATTGGACTAAATAATCGTCCTCAGTTAATTTTACCGTAGGAATTTCAGCCAAAATTGTTAGATATTCATTCCCTATTTTATAAGCGTTCTGCAATTTAGCTTTAACTTTTTTATCAATATTTTTTTCAAACTGTTTAACAGCTTCTACATATTGAAGCTCAAGAATATTCTTTTGTCCTGTTATATTTTTATTCATTTTGATTAGTTCTATTTTCTCACTTGACACACTATTATATTCTTCTTCTAGAGTAATAAATTCCGTTTGTAGATTTTGATACTGACTTTCAAATGAATTTTCTTTTATAAAATTTGACATAAATAAAAAAGCAAATAGAATTGATGCAGTAGCGGCAAAGTAGAACCTTGTTTTATATTTTTTTTCTTTATTATCACTTT
>JAAETO010000318.1 GCA_024228275.1 Arcobacter sp. | reverse complement strand
TAGTAACCAAACAGTGACCGGACTCTTTCCCCCTCTTTCGCGCCTTTATGCCGCAGCTAATGCCGATGATACTGCCCTGGTATACGCTGGGCATGAACTCAGTTATGGGGCTCTGTTTCGAGAGGTGGGGGGGCTGGTCTGCCATTTGACCGCGCAGGGGATTCAGTCGGGGGATCTGCTGGCGCTACAGTCCAGTTCATCCCTGCTCTCTGCCCGAGTGGTATATGCGGCCCGGCTGTTGGGGCTGACCCTGTTTCCACTGGATCCGGCCATGGCCTGGGAGCGACGTAACCGCCTGCTGTCTGAGGTGGGCTGCGTCCTTCTGGTGGCTGACTCGGAGTTGCCTGATCTGCCTGCAGGGATAAGGGTGATCTCTGTGCCATCATTTGTAGAGACTGCTGAGACCGTTACCGCAGTTGAGATGACTACTGCGCAAGAGATCGATGCTGTCCAACTCATCATCGCTACCAGTGGCACCGAAGGCAGGCCCAAGGGGGTGATGCTATCCGGGGCCAATTTGGCGGCAAGTTCCAGTGCGGTACGACAGAGGTTGGGGCTGGGGCCTTCGGATCTCTGGCTATGTTGCCTGCCGCTGTTTCATATCGGTGGTCTCTCTATCCTCTACCGCTGTCTGGATGCCGGGGCCGGGGTGGTGCTGCATCAGGGCTTTGATGCGTCGGCGGTGTGGTCTGATCTCAGGCGTCGCCGGGTTACACATCTCTCTCTGGTGCCTGCCATGTTGGCACAGTTGCTGGATGTTGCTCAGACCCAGTCGCCACCAGAGAGCCTGGGTGTGGTGCTGGTGGGGGGAGGGCCG
>JAAETO010000317.1 GCA_024228275.1 Arcobacter sp. | reverse complement strand
TCGGTATATTGGATTACCATTTTTATCTAGTTTTGACATGTTGCTATTATGAACCTCATCAAATGCAGCCTCAAAACTATTTAATTTAATTAATCCATCTTTTTCTAATCTGTTATATAACTTGATTGATAATGTTGTAAGTTCTACCAGCATTATTAATAATTCAGAGTAGGTTATTGATCCATGTAAATATTTAGCCTCTGCATTGTTAGTTTTAAAAACTAAACCAAATGCAACTGGGTAGCTTTCTATTGGTGTGCTACTATCTACATCATGTTCACCATTTAAAAAGTCCTGAAACATTAAACCTAAGCCATGATAGTGGACAGTTCCACATAATATGTAAATCATATCAATTACACCATCTAACTGCTCAACACGATTATTATTATAAGTTGCCTTTGTAAACTCTCCTAACTCTTCTGCAAATAGCCTCAATCTTAATTTACGTTTAGATTGTGTACCAAGTCTCATTTCTTCGCTTTGGTCAATTTTAAAAGCCTGGTGAAAGGTCCAGACTTGTAATAGTTGTTTTTTAATATCTCTCATTACTTACTTTTTAAATACTCTGAATAATCTTTATCTAATTTATTTAAAACTTGTTGCCCATCAACATAAGCATTTAATATAGTTTGTTTGATGCTGGTTCTTTTATCATTGCTTTCTGCATCACGATAAGCTGTAAAAGCTTTATTATATCCAGCTGTATCTGTGCCTAAAGTTGGTTTGTTTTTGGTATTAGATCCAGTTGTTTTATTAGCTGGTTTAGTAGCTGTTTTTTTGCTGGGTGTGTTGTTTTGTGTATCAGCGTCTTTTGTATCATCAATAGCAAATAAACCATTTAAAGCGTATTTTCTAGCGTATGATGATGAGCTACCAAAAGTTTGCGAGATGTCCATACCTTTTTTATTTGGATCAATACCAGCAAAGGCAGAAACGCTAATACTTTTACCTTCTCCATTTGTAATAGTTGCAGTTGCTTTAATCATTAAAACACCAGTACACTCAATAACATCATCATTTAGAGTTAATACGCAATTGTTTTCTAGTAAATGAGGTTTTAATCCTTCTAATATATCCTCACAACTACGATATTTATATTTACCAAAATTATTGTATTGATTCTTTGGAGCTTTTAATTCTGATTGTATTTTAACTAATTCTACCATTTTGTTTCTTTTATCTCTTCTAATTTGATTGTTTTACTAACCTTATTTTTTAAGGTTTCTAACTCTTTTACTAACTTTTTAGATTCTTTGCTACCGAGTTTATCAATAGCAAAATCTATTACATCTAAATCTTTTTTTGTAAACATGTTATTTTAAAAAGGTGATAAATTAAATTGTTCAGGTTCTAAACCAATATTAGATAAATATGAAAACATTTTATTCTCATCATCAAATGTATGAGTATTTTGATGATCTTTAAAATATACATCAACTTTAAAATTGTTATCATTGATATATATATATGCTTTTACTCTATTTGTTTCAGCTGTTAATGGTTTTAATAATTTCATAGTTTTATGATTTATTTGTTATAATCCTCTGTTTCTTTTCTTTTGTGTGCAATTAATCTAGCACTTTGCTTTAATCTTGTTCTACTCCATCCAGCAGCAGCTTCTTTTGCATCTCTCTTTTTTCTCCATTCTTCAAAAGTATCAGTACTAAGTTTATGACCTGTTCCTGGTGCTGGTGTTGTATTTTCATCTGTATTATAGTAGCACATAAGTTAAATATTTAGTTTGTGTTTTAATTAACGTTTGCAATTTATAAAAGGTTTATTAATTAACCTACTTTTTTTTAAATAAATTATCATTATGTACACAATCTACAACAAACCATTTTTTAGTTTTTTCATCTGATATCATTATTAATTTATCAGATTTTACCAGTTTGTTTATATATGCTCTAGATACTTGTTTTATATCTGCATATTCTGCTTGAGTGTAAATTCCTGTTTTTTTTATATTTTTAGATTTATTTTTTACAAATATAATAAATAATTTTGGTTAATTAATAAACCTTTTTAAATTTGTAACGTTAAGACAAACAAATAAGTTTTAAAAACCTAGATAAAAAGATT
>JAAETO010000316.1 GCA_024228275.1 Arcobacter sp. | reverse complement strand
TATTGGCCTTATCTACTCCAGAATATAAAACAGAACAATCAAAATTGTATTATGATGAGTTGGTAGATTATACATCGCCAAAATATAATTTCGAATTAAGGCAAAATGCGTTTCAATATTTGCTAATGTCTGATTCCTGTAAAGTTAAATGTCAAGAAAATTTACAGCAAGCAACTACACATCATAACTGGCGATTGTCTAAATTTGCAAAAGAACAACTTAAACTAATAAATACTAACTAATGAAAGCATTAGTAATTTCTGGAGGTGGAAGTAAAGGTGCATTTGCTGGAGGCGTTGCGCAATATCTTATAGAGGCCAAAGGAAAGAAATACGACATGTTTTTAGGAACATCCACAGGAAGTTTGTTAATTCCACATTTAGCTGCAAACGATTTAGGAAAGGTTTACGATATTTTTACCAACGTTAATCAGAAAACCATTTTTAGTATAAATCCTTTTGTTGTTAGGAGCAAAGGAGATAGAGAGTATGTATCTATTAATTATTTTAACTCCTTAATTCAGTTTGCTAAACGTAAACGTACTTTTGGTGAGAGTAAAGCGTTAAGGCGAAATATTAAGAAGGGTTTTACTAAAGAGGAATATGATAAAGTAAGAACTACCAAGGAAGATGTTGTGGTTACGGTTTCAAATTTATCTAAAAACAGAGTAGAGTATAAATCTATAAAAGATTATAGCTACGAAGAGTTTTGTGACTGGATTTGGATTTCCTGTAACTACATTCCATTTATGTCATTGGCAACTGTAAATGGTCATGAATATGCAGATGGAGGATTAGGTTGTGTAATACCAATTCGTGAAGCCATTTTACGAGGTGCAACAGAGGTAGATGCTATTGTATTAGAGAGTGAAAATATGGAGTATAACAAAGTACTTGGTAAAAATCCATTTTCACTAATGATTAGTTTGTTTGGGCATTTGTTAGATCAAGTTGAAAAAAGCGATATATCTATTGGGAAATTGGCAGCTAAACATAGAAATGTTAAGCTGAATATTTACTACACGCCTACTAAATTAACCGAGAATTCACTTATTTTTAATCGTGAATTAATGATGCAATGGTGGGAAGAAGGTTATAATTATGCTGAAGCTAAAGTGGAAAAAGTTTCTGGTTAACTACCACAATTCACCAACTTCATTTTTAATAAACGAAAGTGCAGCATCGCTTGGTGCTCGTTTTTCCATCATTTCTGTTAAAACAACTTCACGAAGCTTATTTGCCGTATCAGTTTTCGGTAATAAACTTGCTTTTCTAACTAGTTGAATAGTTGCATTTTTAGCAGCAGAAATAATACTCCAACATTCATCGCTTAAGTATATTTGTTGAGAAAGATTGTGCTCAAATTCCTGTTCAATACTTGCTATAAGTAAAGTTTCGTAATCTTCTTTATTTGAAGAAGTTGGATTGATTCTTATAAGTAATTTTGAAGGTGTAATACGTTCTAAAAATAATGCCATTCTTTCGTAAGCTTGTAAGCGAATTGGTAAGGCTTGTTTTTGACTTTCTTTTTTTAATAAAAAGTATCTTCTGTTGTCTTCATTTTTTATGAATTGTCTAAAGAAGTAAAACGCAATAACAGCAGTTATAACCGCTGGAACAATGTATAAAAAAAAGTCAAGAATTTTTTCTGCATCCATAATTAAAAATGTTTAATACACAAACTTAAAGCCTTTCAATTTATTGTACAAGTAAAACTGTTAATTGAATGAAAAGAGCATTTCGTTAAATGTAAAAAACATTTAATTAAATAGTATTCTTTAACAAAGGTATCCTGCTTTATATTTGAGTGCTATTAATCAATTTTGAGAAAAACCGTCAGCGCATAAATGGGTTATCTGTTGGCGGTTTTTTTTATCAAATCTATTTATTGAATGTATAAGTAAAAACCATTAATTGAATGAAAAGGATAGTTCGTTAAATATAAAAAGAGCTTAAATAAATAACATGGCTGAACAATTTCATCTTTTGTTATTTTTAAAAAAAAATAATCCCCATTTACGGGAAAAATCGTCAATAAGAATAATTGGGTTATCTGTTGGCGATTTTTTTATGCATTAAAAATTAGTTTAAAGTGAATTACTTTTAAAGTACTTAATAGGAAGTTTGGTAAAGGGATTTTATCTTTATGCTTATTTTAATTAATTAACTACTGATTTGAGTTTCATAAAAAAAGTAATATTATTTTCCTCTTTTATATTAGCTTGTAACTATTCATTCTCGCAAAACTATATTAACTACACAATTTCTGATGGATTACCAAGTAATCATGTATATAGAATTACTCAAGACAATTTAGGGTTTATCTGGATTATTACTGATAAAGGAATGGTAAAGTTTGATGGTAAAACGTTTAAACAGTTTACCACTCATACAGGAATGCCGATTAACGATATTTGGAATATTAGAATTACTCCAGATAATAAAGTCTGGTACTTTTCTAAAAGTAGGGAATTAGGTTATATAGAAAAAGATAGTATATATACTTTTACTTCAAATGTTGAAAACGAAGTGCTTTCACCTAGAATTATTGGGCAAAATAAAAATTCGATTTTTTTCCAAAGTGGAAAAGCCAGTTATCAATTGGAGAATAATTATTTTTATAAATCTGCTTTTCCAGATAGATCTAATTCTCATCAAACATGCAAAATAATTTCAGATTCAATTGATTCATATTTGGTGAATGATATAAAGTCCGATTCTCTTTTTCTTATAGATAGATACAATAAAATAATTTGGAATGATTCCTATTCTTCTAAAAAAAATGAAATATATTCTATTCATGGCCAACTAAACGATAGTTTGTACTATTTTTTATCTAATCAAGGCATATTATTTGTTAATTACAAGACTCTTATCAAAAAAAACCTTAAATATAAGGATCATTTAAATATTGATTGGGTAAACATTTCCAGATTACACGATATAAACAATCAAATACAGATTACAGGAGAGCATTTTGTATCCTACTTATCAGATGATTATCAATTGGTTAATGTTAAATATCTGCCAAAGGAGTTAGATACTCATTTTTCCTTTATTGATAAATCTGGTAATATTTGGTCAGCATCATTTAGTAAAGGAGTGTTTTTTCATCCAGTTGAAAAATTTAATACTAAAACCTATTTTATAAATGATAAAGTACAGCATATAGAGCTTATTGATGGCCAAGTCTATACGTCTATTTATAAAAAAGGGTTGTTTGTCTATAATGACAACTCAAATAGTTTTGAATTAAAAAAGAAGAATAAAGAATTTACGTATGAATTTAAAAAAATTGATTCTCTTAATTTTAAAATGTATAGCACAGAAAATAAGGTGTTTAAAATTAATAAAGATCAATTTTCTGTTATAGAAAATCACTACGAATTTAAAGGAACCAATATACTAGGTAGAAAATTTGAACTTCACAATGGTTATTTGTATGCAAATAACCATGCAGGAGTTAATAAATTTAATCCCAACGGATTTAAATTTATTGAACAGTATAAAAGCTTGGCAATAAACAATTTAGTATCGTTTAAAAACAGATTAATTTTGGGTTCTTCTTCAGGATTAAAAGAATTAACCAATGATACAATTATTCAGATTGTTAACTTTGATTTACTGAAACTCCCTATTATAGTAGTAAAAAAGTTAAATGATAGTAAATTGCTAATTGGTACTGACGGTTTTGGTGTTTACACGTTCGATGGCATAAAGCCAATTTTATTAAAGCAAACAGAAGGATTGAGTGTCGAGGACATTTTTGTTGAAAATGATAATAAATTTTGGATTGCCACTCAAAAAGGTGTGTATAGGTTGATAAAGGATGATAACACTTTTAATGTAGATGTATCTTTTTTTAAATCTGATGGATTGCTTACCGATAAAGTTAATTCTATAGTAGTTAAAGATAATCTGTTATATGCAGGAACAGATATTGGGATATCTTCTTTTAACATTAATAAATTATATAGAGATCAATTATATAAAATTTATATTAAAAATATCCTATTAGGAAACAAGAAGTTGCCAACTGATAAGATATCTGTTAAATACAAACCAAATAATAATATTCAAGTTGATTTTGGATTTATTGACTTCCAGAACCAAGATAATATCACCACATCGTATCGTTTGTATCCATTGCAAGAGCAATGGACAGATATTAACTCAAATCAAATTAATTTAAATAATCTATTACCAGATAATTATGTTTTAGAAATAAAAATTGTAAATCATGAAAATTTAGAGACAATAAAGAAAATCCCAATTGAAATAACACCTATTTATTGGCAAGAATTATGGTTTCAAATTCTCTCAATTTTACTTATCCTATTTATTTTATCATTAACGGCCTATTATTTAAGTAGAAATGTGCAGCAAAAAAAGCACAAAAAACTGCTACTTGGTAAAGAACTTGCAGAAATTCAATTAAAGGCTTTGAGATCTCAAATGAATCCACATTTTGTTTTTAACTCTTTGGCTGCCATTCAATATTATATTAATAATAACGATTTTGAAGCTTCAGAAGGCTATTTAATTAAATTCTCTAAATTAATCCGTCAGTTTTTCGAATTAACTAAAGAAAATGAAATATTAGTTTCTGATGAAATAAAACTTTTAACAGGCTATCTGGAAATTGAAAAACTACGCTTTAAGAATAAGTTAAATTATAATATAGATGTTGATAACAGAATCAACTTGAATTCTATTAAAATACCAAGTATGTTATTACAACCAATTGTAGAAAATGCTGTAAATCATGGTATTTTTAATAAACTAGAGAATGGTCATGTTGAAATTAAGTTTTCATATATTGATGACGATAGTTTTACTGTAGAAATTAAAGATGATGGTGTCGGAATGATAAACACAAAAAAACATAGAAAAAATAAAATAATATCATCTACCGTTTTAAAAGATAGATTGTATTATTTAAATAAATCTGGAGAATGGAAAATTGTATACACAAATAATGAAGTATTTCCAGAATTAGAAGAAAAAGGTAATATTTCAATTTTTACAATTAGAAAATTAGTTAAATGGAACAAATAAGAGCAATATTAGTAGACGATGAAGATTCTGCTTTAAAGGGATTAAAAAATAAGGTTGAAAAGCTATTCCCTGCAGTAGAAATTTTGAATATATATCAAAAACCAGAAGATGCTATAGTTGGAATAAATAGTTTAGAGCCAGATTTAGTTTTTTTAGATATTGAAATGCCAAGGATGACTGGTTTTGATTTACTTTCAAAACTTACACATATAAATTTTCAAGTAATATTTGTAACCGCTTATAGTGAATATGCTTTAGAAGCGTTAAAACAATCTGCAGTAGATTATTTATTAAAACCAGTTGATGATATTGATTTAAAAACTGCAATTAACAAAGCTATACAAATAATTAAGGAAAAGAAGTTAAGCGAATCCAATTCTAACATAATTTCCTTGTTGGCTAAAACAAAATCAGAAAACAGTAAGATTATTGTGCCTACTTCTAAAGGTATTTCTTTTATTCCACAAGAAGAGGTTATGCATTTAGAAGGTTATAAAGGATACACTAAAATACATTTAGTTGGAGGTGAAACTATTATAAGCTCTTATAATCTTGGTAAGTTTGAAAAAATGATGAATTCTAAATTTTTTAAATCACACAAATCGCACATTATAAATATTGATAAAGTTAGACAATTTGAAAATGAGGGTTATATAATATTGAATAACAATTACAGAGTCCCTAATTGCCAAGGCCAATAAAAAAGGTTTTTTAGAATTGATTAGTTAAATTTCTTTTCAAAAAAAGTTCTCATTTTTCTTACACTTGAAAACGAAACAGTTTTTTTGAAAAAAACTTCATTTGAATTTATGAAAATCATTTAATACGCTTTTATAAGGATTATATCGAATATATTTTCTTAATAGTTATATGATTGCCTATCTTTGAACTGCTATTAATCAAACTTATTTAATTATGAAATCAAGATTACTTCTTTTCATCGTATG
>JAAETO010000315.1 GCA_024228275.1 Arcobacter sp. | reverse complement strand
CAAATTATTCAGTCAAGAGTTTCTGTTTTATATGATGTGCTTAACAATATTTCAATAGATGCGGTAATGTCTGATTATAGCATAGGAGAGATAACTATTTTTAAAGATAATCATTTAAAAAAAGTTAAAGAAGATGATCTTATTATATTTGATAGAGGATATCCATCATATGATATGTTTGCAACTATTGTAAATAACTATAATGCCAATTATTTAATTAGAGCAAAAAAAAATACATATCAAGATAAGTACTACAAAGAATTTAAAAATAACTTTAAAAAATTACCAAAACAACAAGTAATTAAATATAACTTATGCTATAATACAGTATGAAAAATATAACAAACTTAACGGAAAAAACAGTAGATGAATTAAATAATATCATTAAATTTAATGAAAAATTTAGAGCAAGAAAAAGAGCAGAAGCAATACTTTTAAGCTATAAAGGTAAAACAGTAAATGAGATTATTGGTATACTTGATTTACAGAAACAAGCAGTATGGAAATGGTTTAGAAACTTTGAAAAAAATGGTATTGAAAGTTTACATGAAAAACCTGGTCGTGGTAGAAAATCACCACTTAGAGATCTAAATATTGACGAAGTAAAAGCAATAGCCATCAACTGCCCATCAGTCCCCATTGTTAATGCTAGAATAAGAGAAAAATTTAATATAAAAGTATCAAATGAAACAATGAGAAAATTTTTAAAAAATCTGCAAATTAAGTTGGACTCGAGTAAAAAAAGTACCACCAAAGAAACCTGATAAAGATTTATATAATCAAAAAGTAAAGAAGATTATAGACTATGAAAAGCTAGAGTCTAAAGGAAAAATAGATATTTTTAGATTTGATGAAAGTGGTTTTTCTCCAACTTCTAATTGTCCCTATTTATGGTCAGAAGTAAATAATACAGCAACAATAAAAACACTATCAATAAAAAGGATCAATGTTTTAGGTTTCCTTAGTAGAAATGGTACTTTAAAATCTTATATAGCAGATGGAAAAGTTGATAGCGATAAAGTGATTGAAGTATTTGATGATTTTACAACAACACTTACAAAGTCAACAGTGGTTATTCTTGATAATGCAAGTTATCATAAAAGCAAAAAATTTAAAGCAGAAATATCAAAATGGTCTAACCGTGGATTAACACTATTATATCTACCTCCATATTCACCACAACTAAATATAATTGAGATATTATGGAAATTTATGAAGTATTATTGGATTGAGCATACTGCATATTTGAGTTATGATAATTTACTGAAATATGTAAAAAAGATATTTAATAATTATGGAACTGGTGAAGATGAATATTTTATTAATTTTAATACTTTGAAAGAAGAATTAGTGGATATAAAATTGCTGACTTATAAGAGTATATAAGTTATGTTTAATTATGTGGCACTACTTATCAATGAAGCAAAAGAGACCTATGAGAGTTTAGCTTTTCAATTACAAGAACTTGGAATTAACTGTAATTTTGCTCCACTTGTTGACTTAGGGATCAATAAAGATTCAAAGATTATATATGGATTAGATCGAGCTTATGGAGATGATACAGGAATAGTGGCTAAATATGGTGAGATTTTTATGGATTCTTTAGATAAACATCAAATAATTAGTGTCTTAAAACATTTTCCAGGTCATGGTAGTGCTAGGGGGGACAGTCATGAAGGATTTGTGGATATTACTCAAACTTGGGATGAGATTGAACTATCTCCTTATAAAAGCTTACTT
>JAAETO010000314.1 GCA_024228275.1 Arcobacter sp. | reverse complement strand
GATATTCCGTTTCTTTTTAAAGAATAACTCTTTTTTATAAATATATCTATTGCCAATAAACATGGTATAGAAATAATTCATAAAACATTGGTTAAAATAAATTTCATAATTTTATTGAGAAACAAAAACTTCTAATTATGAAATATTTAAAATATCTGCTGTATTTAGTAATAGTATTGGTAATAGTTTTTTTTGCGAAAGGTTTTTTAACTCCTTCTATAAGTTATGAAAATGAAGTAACAGTCAATAAATCTGCTAAAGAAGCTTGGGCTGTAATGTCTGATGAAGAAAATTTATCGAAATGGATAAAAGGAATTAAAAAAATAGACTTATTAGTGGTACAAAAAATACAGTTGGTGCAGTTTCTAAAATCTATATTGAAGAAAACGATCAAGAAATGGTTATGGAGGAAACTGTAACAGCAGTAACACCAAATGAACATCTTGCAATGTCATTTACTATGGATTTTATGGATATGGACTATGAAATGCTTCTTATTGAAAAAGATGGCAAAACAACTATCAAATCCAAATCTACTACTTCTGGAAATGGTATTTTAGCTAAATCGATGGTTTCATTCATGACTAGTGCAATGGAAGCTCAAGAGGATGAAAATTTAAATAATTTAAAAACTTTAATTGGGCACTTTCAGAACTAAGCCCAATTTTTAATAGAGATTATAAAATATCGTGTTGTTTTTTATAAAAACTACACGATATTTTGTTTTTCGTGGATTTAGGTGTCTAATTTTTGGGTTTGGATATAAACAGGACAGAGGTATC
>JAAETO010000313.1 GCA_024228275.1 Arcobacter sp. | reverse complement strand
GTAATATTTAAATACATAATAGGGTTTGAATTACCTATATTAAAATATTTATCAACCGATTTATATTTGTATTTTTTTCTAATACTGTCTTTTGCTATATTTCCAATAAATTCATATCTTCCAACTAAGTTATCTTCAATTCTACTATCTATATTTATATTGTTTGCTCTAACACTAAATGTTTTACCAGCTTCATACCAATTAAATACTTCATAAACTTCTTGGATAATGCCTTTATATATGGCGAAGCCATATTTAACTTTTTTTGCATTTTCTGGATTAAGTTTCCATTGTCCTCTTGTAAAATCATATAATTCAATGTCTGACATTGAATATCTAAAAGCTTGATTTATTCTAATCAATATAGATGGTTCTATGATTTCAACTTCTTGTTGGTCATAAGCTGAATTGATTTGCTCAATTGACATTCTTCCAAAAGTGGCACTTTTGTATCCATTTTGGATATTTGTTAAATTATCAATTCCCAATAAATCTATTATTGATGATTCAACTCTTAATGCTATTTTTTCATCATCAAGACCATGAATTAAAATTTCAATTTTTGGTTGTAACTTTTGTTTTTTTAAATCATTTAAAAAGTTTACTTTTTTACTGTCTTTCTCATCTTCAAGATGGGAAAAGACTCTATTACCTTTTCCTTTACCAACATAAAAAATTTCTTTTGTTGTTGGATGTGAATAAATATAAACATAGTATTTTAATTCTTTGATTACGGAATGAGAGAATTTTTGGTTTGTCATTTCTATTTATCCTTGTATATAACAACCGAAGTGAGCGAACAGGTTACCTTCTATGGTGTTCAAACTACTTCTTTATAACTTTTAAAATGATAGCTTAAAGCACTTTAGAAGCCGATGGGTAACCTGTTAGTCTACTCTGTTTTTAAGTGTATCAACACCTAAATGCTTAATCTTTAAGTAGTCTTTTCAGTTTATTTCTGTCTAAAGACATATTTGTACTATTGATAGAATCAATTTTATATTTTTTTGAAGAAATTTGATTTAAAATTTCTTCAAAATGATTTTCTGTTTTTTTAAATAATCTTTTATATCTATACACATAATGTGTATGTTCATTTGATTTATCTAAGCATAGTTTTAATTTTGGTATCAAATAATTTTCAGTTGTTATTTTTAACAACTGATAATAAAGTTTTTTTGACATCTTGCGATAATGTATTTTTGTATGATTTGGATTTAATGCAAATGGAAAAATATCTAAAGTTATAAAACCATTTTTATAAAAATATTCATACATCATATTTTTTTGTTCTTGTGTTGTTTTAGGTCTTTTGATTGTTTGATCATCTTCTAGAAATGCTTCTAAATCTTTAAAATGAAAAAATACACTTGTTGGTGTATTTGGATTATAAATATATCTTTGAATATCACCAAATAGAGGTGATTCAGAAATCATTATAATTTTTAATTTATCAATTTTGTTAAATTGTTCTTCCCAAAGTTTTTCTGTTATCTCAAAAGCATTTTTGAGATAACTTTCATCTTCTTCAAAATATTCAATTATATTTTGTTCTTTATAAACTTCTTTTAATAACTTAGAGATTGGTTTCCATTTTATGTTTATCATTTCTTCCCTAAATTTATTTTTACAGTGATGTTCACATTGTACACTTGACGTTTGAGTTGAGAAATAAGGTAATCTAACGTCTTAAATATCTGAACTTCAATTTATCTTTATACAACACATAAAAGCTTGATATTTTTGCGTCTTTTAGCTTGTTTCTCTCCAAGGTCTTGTTAGATGTCTTCCATGAAAAAATCTCGTACCTTAGTTCCAACATACCAAGTTAAGCCCTTATTAGCAGAAAAACCTATAATAACACCGATTCCAAATGGTATAGCTTTTTCAAGAGCTTTTCGTGTAAATGTAATTCCAAGTTTTTTGAATATTTCTTTTACAGCTTGTAGTGTAGGACCTTTTAAATTTTCTTTAACTATTCGTATAAAAGCTTT
>JAAETO010000312.1 GCA_024228275.1 Arcobacter sp. | reverse complement strand
TTTGTTTTTTTGGTGCAAATAAACGCCCCGGGGCGTTTAATTCGGAAAAAAATTTTAAGTACTGAAACCACCTTTAACTTCGTTCTAGCCTTTATTTTGGCTAAGTATAATTACTTTTCATGTCTTAATAACTAGACTACGACTAATGTAGAACACTCACCCAACAATAATTCACGTAATTTGCTTTTTAAAACACGACAAGATTAACCAAAATCACCACATAGGTGTCAGGAAAACTGAGGCCTCTACCTACCATACTCCTCAACCCAAAACAGCGTGTTGCGTTAAATTAAGACAAAGGGCATCTAAATAAACCATTTCCGGTATCTCAAATAGCGTAATTTTCAAGTGGAGACACGGGACAGCTTTTTTGTGTCGTTATTTTCGAAAAGTTTAGCCCATCCCGTGATTGACTTTTGTAGTGCAAATAAACGCCCTGGGGCGTTTATATGGCTCTAAAATCCATAAATAATAATTCCTATTTGCGAATCTAAATCGTAAAACCTATTGTGTTAATTTTGTGTTTTTTTT
>JAAETO010000311.1 GCA_024228275.1 Arcobacter sp. | reverse complement strand
CCAAATTGTCCTTCTTTTACATAATGTAATGGGTCTTTAGCTAAGTTTTTAACTGCTAATTCCATTGCCTCATCTAAAGATAATTCTTTATTATATTTAATTTCTAATTGAACACCACTTAATAATTCTTGAGCATTAACATTGTTAATGTTTTCTGATTTGTAGTCGTAATTATGTGATTCTACGTTTTCAACAGTTTTGTCTGTTTTTTTAGCTTCAACTTTAATCTTGTCATCTTCTTCTTTTGTATTTACTTTTTCCTCAGTATTTACAATAGCATCTAATGTACCACCTTCTGCTAGGAAATTTTCAAATTTAGTCCAAAATGGGTCTTTAGCACTTGCCTCAATAGTGTTAATTGGTTTTAAAGTTACTACTTGACCTAATTCTTCGTTAATTAGTTCTTTATCTTTTTTAGAACTAAATTCTTTTGAAAGTTGTTCGAATAATTGATTTGGTGTATTTTTCATAATTTTATTTATCTAATAATATTTCAATATCTTTTATATAATCTCCTATTATGTCTGTAGGTTTTATTACAGCAAAAGTATTAGGTTGTTCTCTGTAAGCTTTTATGGTTTCTATTTTTGCTAAACGTAATAATTTTTTTACTACATCTAATCTGTTTTCTAAAACATCAAAAGCTTCAATACGTTCTTTTTGGTATTGTGCTGCTTTATCATCTTGTTCATTAATACTTCGGTTATACATATTAATAAAGTTTTTTAACTATCATCCCTGCTCCTTTTTGCACATAAGTGCCATCTTTATTTTTAGGAACTAATTTATATTTAAACTGTTTTACGTATGCATTATCTTTAACTCCTTCTTCAGATGCTTTAGGGCCCGGACCTAATGTAGCTCCTATTCCTTCTTTAACTTCTTTATATCCTATTTCTTTATAAGCTTTATCATTTGCTTTTTGACCTTTTAATCTAAAAGCATATGGTGTATTATAAGCACCAGCAGCACCAGAAGTAGATACTTCATCTACTGATTTTTCTCCAGTCATTGCTTTTTCTGCTGCTTTTTTTAGTAATGCAAGAGCTTGTTTTATTTGAGGTTGGGAACCAATAGTACTTGCCTCTTTACCCATAATTTCATCAGCAACATCTAAAAGAGCTGCTGCTAAATGGTGTGGCAATTTAACATAATTACCTAATTTTGTTTTATTTCCTGGGTTTAGGTCAATAACATCTCCATTTATACCCGTAGCTTCATCTATATCTTCTTCATTAACCCCCCTTGATCTTTTATATTCTTCTGGGTAGTTGTTTCGAATATGGGTTCGTATAGTATTTCTTAATTTTCTAGAATCTTCATATATTTCTAGAAATTTTTTATCATCTTTAGTTTTAACATAAACTCCTTTAGCGGTTTTAACTAAACCATCTGATTCATCTAATAATTTATCTAGATTAGGTATTTGTAAAATATCCCAAGTTATACCACCTGTTTGGGGATCTATATCTGTTACTGTAGATAGAAACCCATCACGAACTTCTTCATCACCTACTTCAATCTCTTTTAATTTATATTTATATCCCATTTGCTATCTGAATTTCGTTTACCAGTTGATAATAACGTAACAGATCAACTAAATTATTATCCCCAACTTTATCTGTTTTCTTTAACTCAGTTAAAAATTTAGTTACTTCAGTAATTTTAATTTTAGTTGCTTTATCTTTAATATTTTTTGTTTCTTTAGATAAAATATTTTTTAATTCATTAATTTTTACATTATAAAAATTTCTTAAATCCGGGGTTGAATCCACGGAATTAATATATTCTTTAAGTACTTGTTTTTGGGATGTTGTTAAAACATCATATTTATCATTAAATTTTTCTAATAATACTCTATATGTAAGAGTTCTTACATCATTATCATATTTTGAAAATTCTTTTAGTACCGTTTGTTTTGAATCTTGGTTAACTTCTTTTTTAGTTAAATGTTCTAACAAAGTAACTTTATTATCTACTAATTGTGTAGGGTTAGAAATAGAAGATGAATTAATATTTTCTATTAATGTATATAAAGCTGCTAATTCTTTATAATTTGATATTTTAGAACCGAAAAAAGATTCTAAATTATAATGTTTTTTAAT
>JAAETO010000310.1 GCA_024228275.1 Arcobacter sp. | reverse complement strand
TATACGCGGAGACTTATTTAAGAATCAAGTAGATATACTAACATCAAATTTGTTTTCGGAAATTTATGTCATTGCGAACTCAACGTCTTTTGTTGAGTGTGGCAATCTACCAAATAGTAACAAGATTGCCACGTCATAAAAGACATTCCTCGCAATGACAGTAAATTTTATTTTCCGAAAACCACTTTAATTTATGTATATATAACTAATACTAAATTGTATTAGAATTGAATAAAGATATTATGGACGTAACTATGAAAACTAATCATATTTTAATTTGTGACAATTGCCAACAAGAGAATCCACTCTTTAAATCTACTTGTACAAATTGCAGTCATTATCTTAGAGCCGCTGAGGTTAACATTGATTTATGGAAAACTACTTGGAACTTATTTGAAAATCCAACATCAACAATTATAAATATTATTTTTGCTGAACACAAAAACTTTGTAGTATTTTTACTGATTTTATTTTCTGTAAAAATCAATTTGATAAATATAATTCTTAATTCAGCTTTCTTGAGTAATACGTTAATTAGTTTTAATATTTCCAACTTATTGTTCGGCACAATTGTTATCCTACTTGTAACACTATTACTAATAAAAATCATTACAATAGTTTTTAATACTCCACAGAAGAGAACTAGATATAAGGATAATTTAGCTTTGTCTGTTTACTCTTTTGTGCCAATCATACTTACTATAATAGTTATATTACCTATTGAATATGGAATATTTGGGCTTAACTGGTTTGATTACAATCCCTCTCCAATAATATTAAAAGAGACAACTGCTTATGTTTTTTTAGCTATAGAAGCTATAATGATTTTATGGAGCTTATACTTATTGGGGAGATCTTATTTTATCCAAACTAATTCTACAATAATATCAATCGGAAGTGTATTTGTTTTTATTTCATTACTGTTTATATTGCTAAATCTAATCTTTAGGTTTTACATTAGTTTATCTACATAATCTAGTATAGACCCATATCTTATACCTTTTGAGATTACAGCTATTCTTTACTTTAAGTCACTTCAATTTACTCAAATAATACTCATACTTAACTATCAAAAATATCGTTATAACTAAATTCATTGTGTACCTACAAATAGTTACTAAAATACCTATTAATAAGTATTGATATTTAGCTCCATTTATTTTAATTATAATATTGTTTTCACAAAAAATGCAATTAGTGTTATGTCAAACTTGTAATGTCGCACCTTATGCTTTCAATTAAATTCGCAGACTGGAAAGTCTACGATACGCAAAACTGTAAAGCTTCAGATGGAATTGGACAAAATGAATAATTATATTTGTATAAATCATGGAGTCCAAAATGGAAAGAAAAAGACGCTACAATCCCCAAGAGAAAGTAAAGATATTATTAGAATCATTTAACCGCACTACTACGG
>JAAETO010000309.1 GCA_024228275.1 Arcobacter sp. | reverse complement strand
ATTTCAAAGGAGTATTCTATGAAAACAGTTGCAATAACTGGTTCATCAGGATTTGTTGGAACAAATCTAAAAAGTTTTTTTGAGTTAAAGGGTTTTAAAGTAATTGCTATAAAAAGAGAAGAGCTAAAAAATATAGATAAACTATGCCAGATTATAGAAGAAGCTACTATTATTATAAATCTTGCTGGTGCAAATATAGTAAATAGATGGACAGAAAAATACAAACAAATCTTAATAGATAGTAGGTTGGAGACTACTAAAGTATTAGTTCAGGCAATGAGAAAGGTAGATAGAAAACCAGAACTCTTTATATCAACTTCAGCAGTGGGGATTTATAAAAATAAAACTTGTTATGATGAAGAGAATTATGATTATGAAGATGACTTTTTAGGAAATCTTTGTAAGAAATGGGAAAATGAAGCACTAAAAGTGCAAGATATAGGGATTAGAACTATCATATTTAGGTTTGGGATAGTATTAGGTTATGGTGGGGCTTTAGAAAAAATGATAAAACCTTTTAAATTTGGACTAGGGGGAACAATTGGTGATGGTTCTCAATTTTTTTCATTTATTCATATTAAAGATTTAATAAAAGCATATGAATATGTTTATGAGAATCAAGTTTGCGTAGGTATTTATAATTTAACTTCTCCAAATCCAACTACTAATTATAAATTAACTAAAGCCTTAGGAAAAGCACTTAATAGACCAACTATACTTCCAGTTCCAGAATTTATATTAAATTTAATATTTAATGAAGGAGCAAAGGTTCTAACTGATGGACAATGTGTTAAACCTAAGAGATTAATAGATAGTGGTTTTGACTTTAAATTTAAATCAATTGATGATGCAATATCAAGTTTAGTTTAGAAGGATTAATCCTTTTTTATTTGAATTTTAGTTTATATATGTTTTCTTTGTAGTAAAAAATATAAGTTTATATATTAAAAAAGTATTTCATTTAAAATATATAATGAATATGTAGTTTTTATTAGATATAATTTCATTTCTTATTCCAAATGATTTAGGCTTTTATATGAATATCTTTTTTTTAATTCTAGGAAAAATTTCACCCCTTTATTTAAATATCTTAATTGGATATGTTGTAACAAGATTGACAAAAATTAAAAGAGAGAATATTGCTTTCTTATTAGTATATATCTTAGGTCCAATTGTAATTTTTTTAGCAACACTATCAATTAAAATTAATATACAATTAGTTTTTATACCAGTTTTCATATTTGTTTTTGGGAGTTCAATTGCCTTTTATGTTTTGTATAGATATAAGAAACAATGGAGTGATGCTAGTGTAAATACTTTAGCCTTTACCTGTGGTACAGGAAATTCAGGCTATTTTGGAATTCCCTTAGCAATGATATTATTAGAACCAAATATTGCTAATATTTTTATATTTGGTACTTTGGCATCTTTATTATATGAAAATAGTACAGGTTTTTATGTAACTGCAAAAGGATCTTTTACCGCAAGACAATCAATAGTAAAAATTATAAAACTACCACTTCTATATGCCTTTATTGCTGGTTTATATTTTAATTTAAATGGTTTTACAATTCCTGATGTTATTATACCTTATTTTGAAAATTTAAAATGGGCATACGGAATTTTAGGTATGATGATGCTTGGTATGGGTATGAAAGGTTTTAATTTAAATGAAGATTTTGATAAAAAATTTATAAAAATCGCATATTTTTATAAATTTGCTTTTTGGCCTGGCGTTATACTTTTATTAATATTATTAGATAAACATTATACGCAATTATTATATGAAGATATATATCGCGTTATGTTTTTATATTCAATTGTACCTTTAGCAGGAAATACAGTCACCTTAGCTGTTTTATTAAAAGCTAAACCTGAAAAGGCATCTTTTACAGTTCTTTTATCTACATTAATATCAGTTGTTTATATTCCTTTAGCTTTATCTTTATATGGTGGTTTTTAAAATAATACTCGTCTTGATGTCCAATATGCTTTTTTATAAAAAGGTTTGTTAAGTTTTGTAAATTTTACACCTTTTATTGAAGCATGCATAAAACTACCATTTCCCATGTATACGCCTACATGTCTATCCCGTTTACCAGTTTTAAAAAAAACTAAATCTCCTAATTCTAATTGAGATTTTTTTATTTTTTTACCTATTTTTACTTGAGTTCTTGTTGTTCTTGGAATATTAGTAAAAAATTTCTCCTTGAATATTCTTTGAGTAAAAGCTGAACAATCAATTCCTTTTTTCGAATTTCCACCAAGTTTATATCTTACCTTTCTCCATTCGTAATAAAAATCCATTAAGGCATCATTCATATCAATATTAGCATCTTCTTTTAAAGATACGTTTTGAATATTGTTAATATTTTTCTTTTCTATTTTGCTTGTAGTCTCATATGTCTTCAAGGTAGTAGTTTTAGAACCTATAAGAGTATTTTCTTTTATGGTTTTTTGAGTATTAATCTGTTGTGTTTTACTCGAACATGCTGTAAAAATAAATATTACTGTTAGTAATAAAAATAAGTTTTTAATCATATAACCTCTTTTTTTAATCTATTATTCTTTTTATTTTCCAAAAATGTTTAGAAAAATATATATTATCTAAGTTTGAAATTGTTATGCCTCTTTTACTTGAGGCATGCATAAATTTTCCTTCATTTAAATATATTCCTACGTGCTTACTTTTATAATTAGTTTTAAAAAAAACTAAATCTCCCATTTTTAAATTATATTTAGATACATCTTTCCCAATTTTAGATTGTAAGGTAGTAGTTCTTGGTATTTTTATATTTAATTTATCCTTGAAGGTTCTTTGTACAAACGCTGAGCAATCTATTCCCTTTTTTGAGTTACCACCATATTTATATTTTGTACCTTTCCACTCTTGATATTGAGAAATTAAAGCATCGTATAAATCAATGTTTTGTTTTGTAAACTTATTTCCTTCTTTGCTTGGAAATTGTTTATTATTTACATAATTACTTTTTCTTGAACAACCAGTGAAGGTTAAATATAAAATAAAAAATAGTATGTAAATTATTTTAATTTTCATTAATATAATCCCTAATTTAGGTGTAAGTTTAATACTAACTTAAATATTCTTAATATTTTTTTAAATAGCAAAGAGTTTTTTAAGCTCTTTACTATTTTTTAATTCAAAATTATTCTTATAAATTGTTTTTTGCGTAGTCTAAAGCACTATTTTTCGCATCTTCTATTTTAGAAACATCTTTACCACCTGCTTGAGCAAAGTCTGGTCTTCCACCACCTCCACCACCTACAATTGGGGCAACATTCTTAATCCAGTCACCAGCTTTAATATTTGTATTTTTACTTCCAGCAACAAGCATCACTTTTTCACCTTTTGGTTGAAGAAGTAAAATTGCAAGTTTTTCATTTGAATTTTTATGGTCATCTACTAATTTTTTAATATCGCCATTTTTAACAATATCAACTATAACTTTAGTATCATCAATTGTAAGCTCTGAAATTGGAGTTGAAATTGAGTTTTGAGCTTCAAGTAATTCAGCTTTTAAACTTTTGATTTGATCTTTAAGTTTTTTAATTCCAGTTAAAACATCACTGTTTTTAACTTCTAATTGTGCTTCATTCATTTTTGAAATTATTTCATTTGTATATTTAGTTGCTGCTAATCCACAAACTGCTTCAATTCTTCTTACTCCTGCACTTACTCCTGATTCTTTAGTAATATAAAAAGAACCTATATCAAGTGAATTGTTTACATGAGTTCCTCCACAAAATTCAACAGATACATCGCCAAATTTAACTACTCTTACAATATCACCATATTTTTCGCCAAACATAGCAATTGCGCCTTCTTTTTTTGCCTCTTCAATAGGTAATTCCTTGATATCTCCTTGAAGACCTTCAGCAATCATATTATTTACTAAGCTTTCTACTTCTTTTATTTGCTCTTTACTTAAAGCTTTTGGATAGGTAAAGTCAAATCTTAATCTTGAAGCATCATTTAAAGAACCCGCTTGAGAGACTGTATCTCCTAGTACAATTTTAAGTGCACTTTGAAGTAAATGTGTTGCACTGTGATGTTTTTCAATTTCATCTCTATTTATTACTACAGCTTCTACTTCTTCTTTAACTAATAAATCTGAGTTTTCTACTTTTACTTTAGAAAGATTTAGTCCATAAAATTTTGAAGTCTCTTCAATAATTGCTATATGTTCATTATCTTTTAATGCTCCAATATCTCCATTCTGTCCACCAGATGTAGCATAAAATGGAGTTTTATCTAACATAACCCAACCAGTATTACCTTTTTCTAGTTTCGAGATTTCTTTAAAGTTCTCGTCTAGAATAGTAAGAATTTTACTGTTGTATGAAGTATTTTTATATCCAACAAATTCATTTACACCATATTTTTCTAGAAGTGTTTTAAAATCACCTTCTGTTACACTATCTCCACTACCTTTCCAAGCAGCTTTAGCTTTTGCCTTTTGTTCAGACATTAACTCATTAAATTTTTCGATATCAACTTTAAGCTTATTATCTCTTAACATATCTTCTGTTAAGTCTAATGGAAAACCATAAGTATCGTAAAGTTTAAAGGCAACTGCTCCACTAAATATATTTTTTGTCTTTTCTAACTCTTGATTAAAAATTGACATACCTGAATCAATAGTTTTAATAAATCTTTGTTCTTCTAGTACTAGTTGTTCTTTTACATACTCTTTTTTCTCTATTAGTTCTGTATAGTGTGTACCCATGATTTGGCATAAAGTATCATATAACTCAGCCATGAATGGTTTTCTAAATCCAAGTAAGTAACCATGTCTCACAGCTCTTCTTAAAATTCTTCTATTTACATAAGGTCTTCCTTCATTTCCAAAAAGGATACCTTGAACTAGCATAAATGAGTTTGCTCTTAAATGATCCGCAATAACTCTATATGAACCAATAGTTTGCTTATCCGCTTTTTTACCACTTAGTTCTTCAATTTTTTTAATAATTGATTGAAAGTTTGATGAATCAAAGTTGTTAAAAACACCTTCTTTAATTGCAATAACTCTTTCAAGACCCATACCAGTATCAATAGAAGGCTTTGGAAGATTAGATCTTTTTATACTTCCATCTTCTTGTTTTGTTTGTGCATATTGCATGAATACAAGGTTCCAAATTTCTAAGAACCTATCTCCTTCACCACCTAAGTAGTCTTCTTCTGTATTAAAATGCTCACTACCTTGATCATAAAAAATTTCAGAACAAGGTCCACATGGTCCTGTGTCTCCCATAGACCAAAAGTTGTCTTTATCTCCAAATCTTTTGATTCTATCTTCACTAATATGTTCTTTCCATAAAGAATAAGCCTCGTCATCACTATTGTGAATAGTTACCCATAGTTTATCAATAGGAAGTTCTAAGTTAACTGTTAAAAATTCCCATGCGTAAGCAATGGCATCTTTTTTAAAATAATCACCAAATGAGAAGTTTCCAAGCATTTCAAAAAGTGTATGATGTCTTGCTGTGTAACCAACATTTTCAAGGTCATTATGTTTTCCACCTGCTCTTATACATAATTGACATGATGTTGCAGTAGGGTTTGAAGGTTTTGGAACTGCACCTGTAAATATATCTTTAAATTGAACCATACCAGCGTTCGTAAACATAAGTGTTGGGTCATCTGGCACTAATGGCATAGATGAAATAACATCATGCCCTTTACTCTTAAAATACTCTAAATACTCTTGTCTAATATTCATAAAATTATCCATGTTAAAAATTAGCTAATATTTTAACTAAAAGTTTATTTATCAAAGGTTAGTAGAGTTTTTTTAAGTTTATATTAGTATAATTTATGCATATAACATTTATTAAAAGGAAGAAATATGGGTAAATATACAGATTTAACTCCGGATAACTTTGAAGAAGTTACAAATAGTGGAGTATCTTTAGTAGATTTCTGGGCTCCTTGGTGTGGACCTTGTAGAATGATTGCTCCAGTTATAGAAGAGTTAGCTGAAGAGTTTGAAGGAAAAGCTAATATTTGTAAAGTAAATACAGATGAACAACAAGACTTAGCAGTAAAATATGGAATTAGATCTATTCCAACTATTATTTTTATGAAAGATGGAGAGATTGTTGATCAAATGGTTGGGGCTTCTTCAAAACAAGCATTATCTGATAAAATTAACTCATTAACATAATATCTAATTATTATAATTCATATATATTAAGGTAAGGTTTTATCCTTGCCTTTTTTTATGCTTGCATAGCTCCAACGGTAGAGCAATTCCATGGTAAGGAAGAGGTTGTAGGTTCAAATCCTACTGTGAGCACCATCATACCTACGTATTTTTAAAGATCATGCCTCTGAATATCAATTTTAATCAAAGAATAATAAAATCCGGGAAGAGTATACCAATTAATTAAAAATTGGATACAAGAAAAATAAACTTCGAACAAAAAGTAAAAGGAGATCTTTGTCAAGAAAGATTTTTTGGAAACTACTACAAATAATAAAATAGTACAAGAGAAAACAAGAACAGGTAAACCATGTGGAGATGAAGATTTTTATGATAAAATTATGTTGTTAACAGGTATTAACTATAAAAATAAGAAAGCTGGACTCCCAAAAAAATACTAAATAAATTGGTATACTGTCCCCGGAATTTTCAGAATTTTTTACATTAGTTTCAAAAGTTATTAAAAGTGGATTTCTTACCCCTGGGGTGTAATTTTAAGGTGGTATTCATAAAACTGAATCAATAAAAAAAGCTCATGGCCATGGAAGTTAATATAAGGAAATTAATATGTTAGATATAGAATCTATAAAAGTTAAATTAAAAAAACTAGAGGAATATTATGATGGGGAACAAAAACCTACAAAAACAGAAGTAAATGTATTAAAAGGTATGAGTTTTCCAGAAAGTTACATTATCTTTATTAAAGAATTTGGATGGGGGTTAATTTTAGAAGACTATTTACATTTATGGGAAGAGCCTGAAGATTCTTTTAGTGTATATTCAGATGAATATAAGGTTTTAGAACATTCAATTATATTTGGCGAAAATCTTTCAGGTGAAATGCTTTTGTTTAATCAAAATAGTTGGGAAGTTTTAATTGTGTTTTCCAATGGTGAAATAGAAAAAAGATTTGCATCATTTGAAGTTTTTATAAACTAT
>JAAETO010000308.1 GCA_024228275.1 Arcobacter sp. | reverse complement strand
CAATTGAAAACGATATGATGTTACAATTGTTGCTAATGAATGGCTATCTAAATTTAGAGGATTTAACAAGAGGAAGAATAACAGAAAAAGTTAATCGCGAAACTTTAGCTGCTGTTAAGTTTGCAGTTGTAAAAAGACTTAGGGAGATGAAATAGTTTTATTTTGTAATAATTTTATTTAAGCACTACCATTTTTTTTGTTTTAATATTATTACTTATAACCAGTTGATAATAAAAAATACCACTTGCAAGATTACTTGCATCAAAAGTAATTTCATAATTTAATGTTTATTATTTAAAGAAAATACCCCAATAAACTTTCAATAAAAGCTAGACTAGACATAACTTATTTTTTTTTGGCAGAAACTCATTTGGCAGTGGGAACCCAAATAATCTATTCAATAGTTTAAATAATTATTCTTTCTGTCTATTCAGATATTAAACCTTCTGTTTGATAACAATCTAAAATAAAATCATTATTAAAAACTGCAACCAATCAAGAATAAATTGCTTGCTTTATACAGCATATAACGTTATATTGCAAATAACATTTTTGGGAGAACGCTATGACAAAAAGCAAACTAACAACAAAAAATATTTGCAAAATAACTACCGAAGCATTTATAGATAAAAACGAACTTGGAAGTTCCGATAAAGAAAAACTTCGAAACTTTATTACTGCATTAGATAATGATGGAGAAATCTCATACTTAAATGCAAGTAAAATTTTATACCCTGAATCTGATAAAAAAGCTGAAAGCAATATACGAGCCTTCAGAAAAAGAATTCAAACAGCAGCTAAATTGGCTTCTGTTGAATACGAAATTTGTGTGTCGGCAAATAGAAAAGGAGGAAATGAGAACAGAAAGTTATGGATAAGTGCAGGTTCTAAACTTATTTCTGAAGCATTTAACACAGTTAGCTATAATCCACATTATGATCCTGATGAGTATGTAGACAATGCAGCTTCAGATATAGATGAAATAGAAGCAAATAAAAAGAAACCGACTGTTACTATTTTTATTTCTTATTCACACCAAGATGAAAATCAGCGATATAATTTAGTAAAAGACTTAAAAGATTCTTTTGGAAACACTCCTTATAATATTACTTTTTTAGAAGATAAAAATATACTTATCGGGGAAAAATGGGATAACAAAATTAGGGAAATGCTGGATGAATGCGATTATGGTTTACTTTTGATAAGTCCCCATTTTCTTGAAAGTGAATATATAAAAAATGTTGAAATACCTGAACTTGAGAAAAAAGGATTACTTCCTATTGGATTATCAAAAACTGATTTCTCAAAGCTGAAAAAGGTTGGCATAGAAAAATTCCAGGTTTTTACATTTGGTGATACAAATAAAATATTTTACGAACAAACAGGTGAAGACTTACGTGATCCTTTTATCGATAAATTGATAAAACACATCATTAATAGAATTAAATCTGATATAGATGAAAACAATAAGAAAGATGAAGATATTGATACTACTATGAATAATCAACACATCTATTTTTTGGATGATAAGAATTATAGTAGAGAGGAATATCTGGAAATTAAGGGAAAATATAAAGATTTTGGATATAAAAAATTACCAACAAAAGAAGAGGTTACACCTTTAAAATCAAGAAACATAATTCTTAAAGAACTGGAAAACTGGCAATCAAATATTAAGAGACCTCCGGTTTTTGCACTTCTCGGAGAT
>JAAETO010000307.1 GCA_024228275.1 Arcobacter sp. | reverse complement strand
CTAGATAAACCTGAGAAATATTTACTATCTAATTTTAGTTTATTATATTTCAATAAATCCTCATTTACAGTAATTAAGTAATCAAGAAAGTTATCATTCTTTTGAGATTCCATTGGCAATAATGGTCTCATTTCAATCCAAGGTTTTCGTCCTTCACCCCTTTTTAATCTTTTACAAGAACCAAGCATTCTCATATTACGTTTTCCTATTGAATAAATGTTATAATCAATAATATGCTTATTGTCGTTTCCAATATACCATTTAGTAAAAAGTGGATCATCTATTTCATCCAAGTATTTTGCCAATGCTAAAGCGCAAACAGTCAAGTCTTTTCTTGATTCAAAATAAGTTAAATTTGAAAGCACTAAATGCGAACTCCATTTTGCTCTTTTTTTAATTGCATATGAAACTTTAAAATTATTTAAAGAAACAGGAAAATTATAATGATGTCTAAAAAATATTAAAAGATGATTTAGAAAATGTTTTTCATAATATTCAGTAAGGAAATCAAAGTATTTATCGATATTATCTATATTTTCGAAATAGTCACATTCAATATCCATATGAAACTTTTGAGGCCTATTTTCTTCCAAT
>JAAETO010000306.1 GCA_024228275.1 Arcobacter sp. | reverse complement strand
CTAAAAGTTCAAACTTTAGGTTCTGTTCTTTTAATACTTTTCTTAAAAAATATTCCGGAGAATTTTTACAATATCCACCTGTAAATATCAAGGTATCTATATCTTTATACTCCTTTAAATATTTTAAAATATCTCTAAGTTCAACATCTTGCATACCAATATCACTTGCATCAATTTTTTCTCTTTTACAAGAATCAACTATATCACAAATACCTAGATTGTTTTTAATTAAAAACTCTTTTCTTTGTTTGACTGCTTTTTGTGATTGATTATAAACTAAGTTTAGTTTGTAAATCTTATCTAAGGCTTTCCATAAAAGACCATCTTGCGAACCATAACAAAATAAAACGTCATTATCTTTATACTCTTTTGTACAAAATCTAGGAGGTGGCAAAGTTCCAACTATGATTCTTCTAGTATCTTTTTGCAAAAATGGTTTGTACGGATGAAAATGATGAAACAATATTTTCCTTTTTATCTATAGTAAAAAAATATTCCTTTTAAATAGCTTTTAAAAAATATCTGCCTAAGTTATATTTTGATAGTATTTTTAATAATTATTAAAAAGGATTAAATAATGAATGTAGGAGTATTAGGATATGGAACAGTTTCTTCTGCTTTTGTAAAAAACTTTTTTTTAAAATATAAATATATAAATAAAAAATCTTCTTCATTTATAAATATCACTAAAATTGCTACAAGAGATATAAAAAAAGTAACTTTAGAAGAAGATATTATTCTTACAAATGATTTAATGGAAGTTGTTACTGATCCAAATATTGATGTTGTCATTGAATTAATAGGAGGAATAGATATTGCTAAACAGGCAATTATAGAAGCTTTAAAAAATAAAAAGCATATTATTACAGCAAATAAAGCTTTACTGGCAACTCATGGAATAGAACTATTTAATTTAGCAAAACAAAATAATGTAAATATACTATTTGAAGGAGCAGTTGCAGTTTCTATACCTATTGTAAAAGTTATAAGTGAATCATTTGCTTCTAATAAAATCCAATCAATATATGGAATACTAAATGGAACATCAAATTTTGTATTGTCTTGTATGCAAGATAAGAATATGGATTTTAAGGAAGCATTAAAAGAGGCACAAGAAAAAGGTTTTGCAGAAGCTAATCCTACTCTTGATATAAATGGTGCAGATGCTGCACATAAGATACTACTATTAACAGCATTAAGTCTCAATAATAATAATCTTAATTTTGAAGAGCTAAAATATAAAGGAATAAATAATATAGAATTAAAAGACATTGAATATATAAAAGAATTAGGCTACAGTTTAAAACAAATTGCCTACTCTAAAATAATTAAAGATGAAGTTTATATTGGTGTTGAAGCTATGTTAGTACATAATGAAAATCTTTTATCTAAAGTCAATAGTTCTATGAATGGAATTTTACTTGAAGCAGATTTATTTGGAAAATCTTATTTATATGGTACTGGTGCTGGAGGAAAAGAGACTTCAAGTGCAATACTTGCTGATTTAATTGATCTAAGTTTTATCTACAAAAATGAAAATTTAGATTTTAGATATTTTAGAAATAACACTTATGTAAAAATAAATGAAAATATAGTTTGGAATCATTATTATATTAGAATTAATTTTAAGAAGATAGAAGAAGATTTTAATCTTTTTATTAAAGAAAATGATATTAATATAATTGAAAAAAAATATTCAAAATATGAATATGAATATGTATTATTAGCTAATGATATTCAATTAAATAAACTTAAGTCATTTAATGAAGCTAATAAATATTTTAATATTTCAATAACTTATCCTATTTTATAGAATAATTTCTATAATTTCTTAAATATAAATATGAATAAAGACAGCATCAAATTAACAAAGTAGTTATAACTTTTTAGATATACTCTTAGGAATT
>JAAETO010000305.1 GCA_024228275.1 Arcobacter sp. | reverse complement strand
TCAACAACAAGTACCTTTCTAGGTGCTATGTTGCAACATAGCACCTTGAAAGGTGCTTGTTGTTTTTGTTGGGGATAAACCCCTACCAAAAAGAGTACGACCATGGTCGTACTCACATTTTTTAGAATAAAAAATCGTGAAAAATTAAAGGGGTGGGGCAAAGATGAGAAAAGGTACTTTTTCAGTACAAAACGCAAGTGCTAATTCTAGTAAACATAACTCAAGGGAATTGTCTCCTAAATATTTAATTGATAGTTCTGCTGAAAATTATTATGAGCAAATAATTGAAGATAATAATTTTATACAATTAGCCCAGGATAAATACAAAGAATTAGTAAAACAAAATATGCAAAAAAAACAAATCCCTGGTTTAATAAAAGAAACTGTTTTAACTATCAAAGATAGTCAAAATGAAAATGATATTAAAGATTTATTCAAAGAACTAAATAAAGAGTTTGGAGGACATCATTTAACTGAAATTTCTATTCATAGGGATGAAGGATATTTTTTAAAAGATGAGATTGCATATTATCCTACAAAGAACATTTTAAAAAAAGATAATGATTGGTTTATTTGTTCTAATCGGGATATTACAAAACCAAAGAAAAATGATTTTGATAAATTAGTAAATATCAATGACTTTGAAAAAGTATTTAACTATCATGCTCATGCAAAATTTTCTATGTTTGATATGAATACTGGTAAAACTGCAAGAATGAACAAAGGGCAAATGAGCAAGAGGATTAAGTTTGTAAGTAACTACTTAGGATTAGATTATAATCCTAGTAAAGATAGGCACGTTAAGAAGTCCGTAAATCAAATCAAGGATGAGCATTTAGTAAAAGCAAATGAGAAATCCCAAGAATTAGCAAAACAGAAAGATTTAAAACTACATATTGCCAAAGCTAGAGAAGAATTACAGAATGAAAAGGCAACGAGAAAAGATTATGCAGCACTTGAAGAATTAAATAAAAATTTAAAGAATGAAGTTAAACAAAAAGCTTTAACGATCGAAGATTTAAATGAACACATTGAAAGTTTAAAACATTCTCTACTAAACAGCAAAAAAGAAAATTCAGATTTACAAAAAAGTAACAATGAACTAAGAGAAGATATTAATTTAAAAGACACTAGATTTGATAATTTGATGTATATAGTAGAAACTCAACAAGAAGAACTACAAGAGCAAAAAAAGGTTTTAGATGATAAATCTATCGAATTAGGTATAAAAAACGTTTCTCGTCCAACTATGAACGATTATGATTATAAAAATGATATTAGTAGAATAATAAATGTTGCTATTGAAGAAAATGAGTATATTTCTAAAAAAGGTTTCCTAGCTGATACTGTAAAAAAAGTTAATGAAATTAAATCTCCTGAAACCTTGAAAGATAAGTTTGTAAGCTATTTTAGAGATACCTATGAAAATTTAAAAGAAAAGTATTTAGATTTAAAAGTTAAATATTCAACACTTGAGAAAGAGAATACTCAATTAAAAAAAGAATTGAGTATTTATAAGCCTAAAGAATTAACTGCTATGCAAGAAATTATAGAAGAAAATAAAAAGGATAAATTAAAAGACTTCTTTGATAAAAAGAGAAAAGATAAAGAACAAAATATACAAAGAAATAGAGGTATGAGTAGGTAAAGTTTTACTTCACGCTCACACGCATAATCAAAAAGACTTATAAAAACTATTATAAGATTAGTTATAGGGGTGTGAATAACTTTATTATTTTTATTAAATGTTCCTATTTTATAGTCTCTGTAGACTTTCTTAAAGTTTGCTTTTAGTGAGTAAATCCCGTTTTAAAGTGAGTGAAACCCGTTTTAAAGTGAGTGAAACCCGTCCTAATTTTCATATTAAAGTGAGTAAAAAAAAGTTTTGGTGTAATGATTTTTTTAAACTCACTTTAATATTTAGTGAGTTATAATTTTTTATTGCACTAAAACAAAAAAATACTCACTAAAAGGATTTTTATGACCCCTAGAGAATTAAGAGAAAGAAAATTAAAAGAATTAGAAGAACAAAAGTTTAAACCACATCAACGAATTAGTAATAACTTTATAAACTCTGCTATTCTAGATTTAAATAAAAATGCTTTAAAAACAGTATTTTACTTATCTACAATATTAGATGATTTTAATTTCAAAAAAGATATAGATACTCTTGAAATTGATTTAAGAAAAATGTTTAAACATACAGGATTAACAGCAGATATAGTTAAAGATAATTTAAAAGCAATGCAAAAAACAAGTATTACATTTGTTAACGAGAAGGAAGAAATAGAAGAATTCATAGTTATCATTCCTAGAATAGAGTTTTTATATGGACAAAATAAAGTAAAAATAGATATTTACTCAAAGATAGCAAAACTATTTATTGATGTAAAAGAAAATTACCAATACACACCTATGAATATAAAAACTATTTTAAATCTTAATAATAAACATTCTTTTAGACTTTTACCAGTATTAAATATGTTAAGTAGATATGACGACCATGTAGGAAAAAGAAAAAAATATTCTTTAGCTGATATAAACGATATGTTTGGAACAAACTATAAAAGATTTGCTGATATAAAGCGTTCGATTCTTGAACCAGTAAAAGAGGAATTAGATAATGGTTCTTCTTTAACTTTTGTATATCAAATTAATTCGGAAAAATTAGGAGCTGGTAGACCTAAAGCAACTAGTGTAACAATAGATGTAGTTGAAAAAAATCATTATCAGGGAAGATTATTATAATGCAATTATATTCTATAGATAAAAAAGGAAAACCCTTAAGACAATTTACTACTAAAGAAGAAATAGAAAACTATAAAAAAGTCGCCCTGAAATATTCATATATTGAATATGATGATTTTTATTATTTATTTAATATTTATAGAACTAACAATGAATATGTATGATATACTCAAAGTATAATAATTTTATAGGAAAATTATAATGAAGATTTTATTAACGATTAAAGAATACGCTAAAAAAGAGGGTTTAAGTGAAATTGCCGTAAGAAAAAGAGTATCATCAAATTATAATGAGATTATAAAAATTGGAAAAGAAACCTATATTATAGAAGGTGATACAATCATTCAAAAACTAAAGCAAAATGTTAAGAATAAGAACTCGCAAATAAGAGAATTAAAACTAAAATCAAAGATAAATACTACTTCAAATGATGAAAGATATATCAAAGAGCTTGAAAGACAAAATGAAAAGCTCGAGGCAAAAATAGAAAAGAAAAACAAAAAGATTGATAAGCTTCACGACCAAAAAGATACTATGTATGAAAAATTCTTAGGAACGATTGTAAATCAAAAAGTTATAGAATAATACTTTAAGATAATAAAAGTTATTATCTTAAAAAGGATTTAATAAACATGGAAATTATTAAAGCATGGGCTCCACCATTAGGCTTAGGGTGGGGAAAATGGATAGATGTTTACACACATGCAGGAAATAGAGGAGCCAAAGTTTCATTTCTTTCAGAATCTGATGCAGAATCTACTTTTAACATTCAAATACTAGAAGGTGGCAAATCAATTCCTAAGAGTTATGTTGGACCTATTGGTAATATTAGAGTAAGATCAGAAGATTGTTTCTGTAAAACAAAAGTAAGATTTAAAAGCCATTTTGCAGGTCAAATTATAAGAATAGAGGTATCATGATTTTTAAAACAAGTTTTATTTCAATTATCCTAATAGTATTTTTAAGTGGGTGCTCTAGCAATCAAAATAGTATTGAATATACAAATCATTTTTTTATAATCGATAAACGCTTAACTTTACAAAAAGCTGATATAGAAAATATAAAATATAAAGAAAATAAAGATGGCAGTTATAATGTAGATTTAATATTAAAAAAAAGAGGTCTAAATAAATTAAAATACTTATTTAAGAACTCTGTTAATAAACATTTTGGGATGGTTGTCAACAACAAAGTAATTCAATTTAACATTCCTATTATTGATAATATATTTGAAGAAAGTGATACACTTGATAATAAAATTGTTCATTTTCAATTCACTAAAGAAAAAACAAGATATTTTTTAAATAGTTTTGGTATAGAATTTAAAGAATAAACGTTCAACTCAAACTGAACATTTTTGATGTTGAAGTTTAAAAATGTTCAGTTTGATTCGGACAAATAAATGAAAATACAATTTATAATAAAACATCATACAAAAAACACTTATGTTAATACTTTAATTAATGACTTAATTGATACAAGTTTATTGTTCAATGTTAATATAGAATTTAACCTTTTTAAAGATAAAAACTATAATGAAAATAAATTGGAAATCACACCTAATTTTTACTCAAATGAAGTTGAAGAAATACCTCAAGGTTACTTAGATTTTCATGGCTATTATTTAGAAAATTATGTACACAATAAAAATATAGATATAGCACTTATAAATGTAAATCAATATTAAAGTAATGGTATTGCTAAGAACATTATAATAAGAATAATCAATAATATATTTTTCATATATAGCCTTTAAATATAAATTTATTCATACTACTCATTTAAAGATTGAAAAATCAATATACTTTTCAGAGTTTGCCAAAAGCAAACTTGACAAATTCGTATGCCTTGTGCTAGAATTTGCGCATCTATCTTTGTTTACAAAGGATAGTGCGCACTATCCTTTGTAAACAAAGATAGATGCGCAAATTCT
>JAAETO010000304.1 GCA_024228275.1 Arcobacter sp. | reverse complement strand
TTGCTGATTCTTTAACGGGTCATGATGCAACTAAAACAGCTAGTACCTTTAAAGAAAAAATTGGTATAGATGGTGTTATCTTATCAAAATATGATGGTGATACAAAAGGTGGAGTTGCTATTTCACTTGCCCATCAAGTTGGTGTTCCTTTAAGATTTATAGGTATTGGTGAAAAAATGCCTGATCTTGAAGTCTTTATTCCTGATAGAATTGTTTCTAGATTAATGGGTGCAGGAGATATTGAAGGACTTGCGGAAAAAACATCAGCTGTTATTGATGAGAAGAAAGCAAAAGAAGTAAGTAAAAAAATCAAAAAAGGTGAATTTAACTTTAATGATTTTTTAGATCAATTATCAATGATGAGTAAATTGGGTTCTATGAAATCAATTATTGGAATGATACCAGGACTATCTTCTATGGCAGGACCACTGAAAGATATGGATTTTGAAAATTCTGATGAGATTAAGAGAATTAAAGCATTAATTGGTTCAATGACTCCTAAAGAGAGAGAAACTCCAAGTTTACTTAACCCTAGTAGAAAAAAGAGAATTGCAAAAGGTTCTGGGCTATCAGAAGCTCAAATAAATAAAATTATAAAACAATTTAAAAATGCATCTAAAATGGCCAAGAAACTTTCAAGTAAAGGTGGAATGAAAGGCTTACAAAATATGATGCAACAAATGCAAGGACCAGGTGGTCCAGCAGGATTACCTAGATAAATAGATAAAGATATTAATAGTATTGAATTGTAAACTTATAAAGTATATATGGAGTTTAGAATTCAATACTATCAAAACAAAAATTAACAAGGAAAGAACAAATGACAGTAATTAGATTAACTAGAATGGGTAGAAATAAAAAGCCATTTTACAGAATCGTTGTAACAGACTCTAGAAAAAGAAGAGATTCAGGATGGATTGAATCAATTGGATATTTTAACCCAGTAGCAGAGCCAAAAGTATTAAAAATTGATGAAGAAAGATATAACTATTGGTTAAGTGTAGGTGCAAAACCTTCTGAAAAAGTTAAAAAATTAGCAACTCAAAAGTAATATTAATATAGAATAATACTATGATTACTAATTTTATAGAAAGTTATGCAAAACTTATTGTAAGCAAACCAGACGAAATTAATGTTTCTACCAATAATATTGATGAAACTTTTACTGAAATAATTGTAAAAGCGAATAGTGCCGATATTGGTAAATTAATTGGTAAAAATGGAAATATGATTAATGCTTTAAAAACTATGGCAAATGGTTGCAAAGCTAAAAATGGTGTATCTTATAAAATACAAGTTATTGCTAACTAAAATCATTTAATGAACGATAAAATTTATGTTGCAAAACTAGGAAAAGCAGTAGGTCTAAAAGGTCACTTAAGACTTATAATAGACTCTGATTTTCCAAGTCAATTTAAAAAAAATGCAATATTTACTACAAATAAAAGTATTGAGCTAAAAGTTCAAGAATATAACACGTCTAGGGAACTTATAAAGTTTGACACTTATGACGATGTTGAAACTGCAAAAAGATTAACAAATCAGGAACTTTATGTTTCATATGAAGATACAAAAGAAAATTGTAAATTAGATAATAATCAATATTTTTGGTTTGATTTAATTGATTGTAAAATTGTAGAAAACAAAAAGACACTTGGTATAGTAAAAGATATTCATAGATATCCTACAAATGATTATTTTGAAATAATTACAGAACCTAGTTTGATTGATTTAGGTTTACCTAAAGTATTTTTAGTTCCTTATATCTTTGATAATTATATTGTTAGTGTTGATGTAGACTCTAAAGTAATTGAAACTAAAAATTGTTTTGAAATATTAGAAAACTCTTAAATTCCTAATATTTACATCTTTTCATATATTCTTCTTTAGTAAAATCAACAAAATAAGCCTCTTTAAATCCATTATTTATTAATTTATTAAGTATTTTATTTCTTTTTTTAATTGATTTATATGGTCCAGAAATTATCTCTATTCTATTCCTAGAATCTCTACATAAAGCAATATTTTTATCAATAACTTGTATATCATCTAAATATGATTTATATAAATCACCTTGAATAGTTGCAATATTAATAAAGTTTAAAAAAGTGTTTTCTGTAATAATATCTTCATTCTCAATAATTGTAGTATTCTTTACATCTTCTTTTTTAATTAAATTTTTCTTAGTTGATCTGCTATTTTCTATTTCATTAAATAGCTCGATTCTTTTAGCCTCTAACTCTATATTAATTTTCTCTTGTTCTTTTAGAAAATTTTCTTGCTGTTTAAGTAAAGCTCGTTGATTTTCTAGTAGTATATTTTTTTCTTCTTCTATTTTCTTATATTCTTCAGTAATTTTATCAGCTTCTTTTTTCTTTTGTTCTTCAGCTTCTCTTTTCTTTTGTTCTTCAGCTTCTCTTTTCTTTTGTTCTTCAGCTTCTTTTATTTTATTCTCTTGATATTCAAGTTCTTCATTACTTATTATTTCATGTTTTGTAAGCATTTGAAGTTTTTTATTCAATCTATCTTTATTTAATGTAATTGAATCAATATTTACTTTTTTTTCAATTTTTTTTATTACAGTATTATCTTTTTTATTTTCTTCAGGTTCTTCTGGGTCGAAAAATCCTAAAAAATATAATATTGTACCAATTGTTAAAATAAATAAAAGAAAGGCAACTACGGCAATTAATATTTTTTGTATTTTTGATTGTTTTTTTTGTACTTCTGAAGGTTCTTGTTTATTATCTTCATTTT
>JAAETO010000303.1 GCA_024228275.1 Arcobacter sp. | reverse complement strand
TAGATAAATTATTATCAAATACAAAACTCAGCTTATAGCTGTGCCTATTTTATATGCAATTACTATAATGTCCCCCCCCATTCTTTGTCAAGACTACTTAAATTAATTTTCTTATTCCACCAACTTACGATACTTTTAGTAACAATTTATCACTATTATGACTTAAATTATTAATAGTTTTAAAATAAACTTCATTTGGAGTTTTATTTCCAAGAGTTGAATGTAATCTTTTACTATTATATTTTTTCATATATTTATCAATTGAATTTCTAAGTTCAAACATACTTTTATAATCATTTAAATATATCTCCTCATATTTTATACTCCTCCAGAATCTTTCTATACAAATGTTATCTATACTTCTGCCTTTGCCATCCATTGATATTTTAATATTATTATCTTTCAATATATCAATATGTGCTGATGCAGTATATTGACTACCTTGATCAGTATTAAATATTTCAGGTTTAGGATATAGTGATAATGCTTCATTTAATACACCTGTAGTTAATGATACATCCATAGTATTAGATAACTTCCATGATAATATTTTTTTAGTATTCCAGTCAATTATTGCCGCTAAATACACATGACCTTTTTCAAGTTTTATATATGTAATATCAGTTGCCCAAACTTTATTTGGAGTATCTATAATTACTTGATTTTTATCATTTTTAAACTCTTTTAAAAGATATAGATATTTATAATGTTCTTTATTTGCTATAGTTGTCCGAGGCTTAGGATACAAAGCTTTTATACCAATATATCTCATTGCACTTGCAACTAATTTTCTACCTATATTAAAACCCATATTGAATAATTCTGTAACCATTCTTCTAGTGCCATAATATGGATGCTCTGAATATATATCATTGATTGCATTTAATAACTTCATCTCACCTTCACTACTAAACTTTTTTACAGGCTCATAATATAAAGATGACTTGCTAATATTTAATAATTTACATTGTTTGTTTAGTGATATATCTAGCTTGGTATCTATAAAAGTTTTGCGACATTTAGATGATACCAAGCTTTCGAGCTTTCCCTCTAGAAACTCCTTTTCAATAGTTAAATTACCAACTTTTTTAGCTAGATTATCTTTATCTTTTTGTAAATCTTCTATCTCTTTTTTATACTCTTTGACAACTGTACTTTTATCGAAGGCAAGTGACATATTGTCTAAAAACTGTTTTTTCCAATTCTTTAAATTCTTTGGTAATATTTCATACTTACTTGCAATCTCATTTAATGTTTTTTCACCCTCTAAAACTTCTAAAACTAATTTAGCTTTTAAATCTGAACTATATATTTTTCTTTTTGTACTCATTTTTATTTATCCCTATTTTTCATTTAATTTATATTTTAT
>JAAETO010000302.1 GCA_024228275.1 Arcobacter sp. | reverse complement strand
GCTTTCAAGAAAATCATATACTTCAGCATTCTCATCTTTAGCTCTAGTTAAATCTTCTTTCGCACCAACTTTTGCTTGAATTAAATGATCACAATGAGTTGTAGATGGAACAGCCACTTTACTTTTGCCAGCACTCATAAACTGTAGTAAAGCCATTTGCGCTGTTGCATCTTGCATAGCAACACGATCAGGAGATAAATCGACATAACTATTTCCTCTTACAAAATCTTCTTCAATGTTATTCCAAAGATGCGTGTATAGAATTTTTTCTGTATACGTTAATGGTTTATCTAATTTTGTCCGAATATCCTTTTGTTTATCTTCTAAATTATTGTAAACTTTTTGAATCATATCTAAATTAGCTGTCATTTTTTCTCCTCACAATTTGAATTTCACAATAAATATTTTTTATAAATCAAAATTACAAAATTTGGATATACTTTTCTTAGTAATGTTTAGACAAAATATATTTTGAACTTATTAGATCTTAGAAGCAACTAGAAAAATAAGATATTGTCTGCTGAAGGTAGTCTTGTCAAATATGAACAAGTGACTTAGTTATGATTTAAACAAAAATGCTAATAATTCACCTCCAAACTAAGTATTCTAGTTTCACAATCTCAGTACTTATATAAAAATTTACTTACTTTATAGAAATAATTATTTTTTCGAAAAACCTAAAATAATTGACCAACCCTATAACAAGATAATCTAAGATAAAGATTCTTACAATTTTTTAAAATTTAAAAGAAAGGCTACTCTAAAAATTTAGGGTAGCCTTTTTTGTTAAACTCCAATCTGATAATATTTACCAAAAGTTTACACACTTAGTTTCCGAAAAATTATTTCTTTTGGTTATATTTTTTTCTTTCGTTCGGATCTAAATATAATTTTCTTATTCTTATCGATTTAGGTGTTACTTCAACCAATTCATCATCT
>JAAETO010000301.1 GCA_024228275.1 Arcobacter sp. | reverse complement strand
TATCCAAGAAAATCTTCTTGCTCCATCTTCTTGCATCTTTTTATCAAATTCTTTTTCAATTAAAGAAGATAAACCTTCTGCTGTTTTAACTCTTTTACCACACAACAATCCAGTTGCGACTCTATCTCTATTAAAAAACTTTTCTGCTTCTTCATCTAAATTTTCAACATGAAAAATTCTACCAAAAGGATAATGACTCATTAAATCACCAGGTAATAATTTAAATGGATGATTTTGTTTTTTCATTTGTTTGACAATATCTAAAGGTAATTCAAGCTTTTCATATATTTCTTTTGGCTCAAATGCTTCAATAAGTTTTGATATTTCTATTCTTTTTGATAACCATAAATTAAAAAGGTAACTTTGGTAAGAATTTATAAACATTTGTTTTAGTTTTCTATTCTTCTCTTTTAAAGTACCATTTACAATAGCTTCACCTTTTTTATAATTATTTCCTTCTATACCAAATCTTTGAAACCCAAAATAGTTTGGCATTCCAAAACTTGAAATTTTTTGAATAACTTCTTCTATCTTCTTTGCATCTACAAGATTTACTCTTTTTAATCTAATAAAAAATTTATTTCCTTTTAAATGTCCTATTCTTATTTTATTATTATGTTTTGTAGTTTCTAAAATTTTAATTTGTGCATGATTAAAAGTTTTTACTTTTTCTTCAAATGATGCAGGGATTGATATATGTTGAATTGTCATTGCATTTTTATCTTTTAACCCAGCATAACCTATATCTCTACTTTTACAACCTAAGTGATCAGAAAAAATTTGAACTGCATCCCACGTAGTTAAATCTTTCTTTCTAAACTTTAAAATTAAATGTTCACCTTCTCCACTAAATTCATATAGTGGTATTTCTGTAACTACAAAGTCATCTTTATTTTGTTTAAATATAACATCAATAGATGAATGACTTAAATATCTTTGTAACTTTTCCAATATTATCCTTATTTAAAATGGTGATTTATGCAATCACATCTATATTTTCCCTTTTCTGCTCTAGCAAAAATATTTAACTTAACATTATGTTTATTAGCTATTTTTTCAATCTTTGGTTTATTTTTTTCAGAAAAAGTAAAAAGTAGTTCATACTCTTCGCCAGAAGAACCTGTATTTTTATCAATATTATAAAAAAACTTAAATCCTTTTTTACTCTGCTTTGATAATCTTTCTAACTCAAAAAATAGTCCGTCAGAAATATCCATTGCAGAATTAAGGTATTTTGAAATTTCATAAAAAAACTTAGCATGTAATTTTGGCTCTATAAATTTTGACTTCTTAGAAACCTTTCCTCCCGAGAGCAATATATTTAAATCTTTTTTGCTATTACCTAATTCTCCAGTGTAACATACTAAATCATTTTTTTTAACGCCACTTCTTAAAATTGCTTTTTTAGTTTTTGAAATAATTGTAATGGAAATATCCAGTTTATTATTTGAAATTGTATCGCCACCAATAATTTTTATTCCATACTCTTTTGCAACTTCTTTAAATCCTGAAGCTAATTCTTTTAAATTTTTTTTAGTATAATTATTTGGTATAGCTACACTTAAAAGCGCATATTTAGGTTTTGAATTCATTGCAATTGCATCAGAAATATTAATTAACATAGATTTTTTTGCTATTTGTTTTAAACTCATCCATTCTTTTTTAAAATGTACATTTTCAAAAAAAGCATCCATACTGTATACATATTCACCAATTAAAGCACCATCATCACCGATAAACTTTGAGTTTTTAGTAAACTCATTTATAAAAAAATCCTCTTTATTCATAATAAAATATTAACATAAAAGTGCTTTTTTTATCTTATCTTTTTCTTAATTATTTATATAGGATAAAAATTATCATTTAAATTTCATTTTCTTAGGATAAAATACCGTCAAATATTATTTAGGAGAAATTATATGCCAAAAATTAACAAATATGTTGATATCGATACTGTTGAAAGAGAAGCGAAAAAAGATTTAATTGATAGACACTCACCATTCATCCACTGTGATGAAAGTGCAAAAAAAGGTGAGCCTTTTGAAGTAACTGTAAAAATGGGAAATGAATATACTCATCCAGATGATTACGATCATTATATTGAGTCAGTAACACTATTTAATGGTGAAACACAATTAGCAAAAGCTTCTTATGTTCCTGGAACTTTAGGTAATGTTAAAGCACATAATACAACAACATTTACAATTATACCTAATGGTAAAAAATTGAATTTAGTAGCTCACGGGTACTGTACAAAGCATGGTATTTGGGAAAGTACTCCAGTTAAAGTAGAAATAGCTGAATAATAAAAAGCTATAGATACCATACAAAAGGTAGAGTTTTATACTCTGCCTTTTTTTATGCTTTTTTCATTATTAAAAAAATCTAAAAAATAAAATAACTATTAGTGAATATAAAATAAATAAGTTTAAATTCACAGTTCTTTAACTTGTAATTACAATAATAAAATAGTAAAATTAAAATTAAAAACTAGAGAAATAAAAATGACAGCACTTATATTAATAGCACATGGAAGTAAAAAGAGTAGTTCAAATAATGAATTCTTACTTATGGTAGAGGATATAAAAGAAAAGAGTAATTACAACTTTACTAAAGCTGCTTTTTTAGAAATAGCAAGTCCTTCTATAGAATTAGTTGCAAGTAACCTAATTGAAGAAGGTGTAAAAGAAATTAATTTTTATCCATTTTTTTTAAATTCAGGGAAGCATGTTTTAATTGATATTCCAAATATAATCAATGATTTAAAAATAAAACATGAATCAATAGACTTTAAACTATTGACTCATTTTGGAAAATCAGAAAAGATAAAAGATCTTATAGTTAAAGATATAAATACTAATCTTGAATCGTCCAAATAAATTTATTAGTATCAAAACCTTCCTCTTTAGCCTTTTGCATTAATTTTATTTTTGTTTCTTCATTTATAGTTTTTGTTCTACTTAATATCCATAAGTATTCTCTTGAAGGATGTCCAACAAGTACGTAATCATAGTTTTCATTTAAATATATTATCCAATAATCACCATAAAAAGGTCTAAAAAAACTAACTTTTAACTTTGCATTACTATTATCAACTGCATATGCAATGCCTATAGCTTCTTTTATCTTATTGTCTTTTATCATCGTACATCTATTAATAACTTTTATTTTATTCTCTTCTTTAATTTCATAAGTTGCAGTAACATTTTTACAACCTTTTTCAAAAGAATGATCTAACCTAGATATTTCATACCAATTACCTTGATATCGTTCAATATCTACACTTTTTACAGTTTTCATATTTTCATATTTTGAAGAGCATCCAAATAATAAAAATGCTAAAATAAGACTAAGAAGTACATTTTTCATAATATAATTCCTTTAATGTTTCTATAAAATATTGACTATTATTTGGAGCTTTTGCAACTCTATAATCAGATATTCCAACCTCATTAGCAATCTCCTTATATTCAATATCAAGCTCAAATTCAGTCTCTGAATTATCTACTGTAAAAGATATTGGATAAATTAAAACTTTTTTATCTTTCATTTGTTTTAAGGTATCATCCATATAAGGTCTAATCCATTCCATAGGACCAAGTCTTGACTGATAGGCAAGATGAATATTTTTAAATTTTATACCTTGTCTAGCAAGCTCTTTTTTTGCATATTCAACATTTTTTATAATATGCTTTTGATATGGGTCACCTTTATTTATTATTCTTTGAGTTAATCCATGAGCAGAAAAAATCAATTCAAAATCTTCTGATTTATCCTTTCCTAAAGACTCTTTTATTCTTTGTACAATTGCTTTATTATAGTTTTCATTTTCAAAATAAGAATCAATTGTTTTTATATTAGCTTTTATATTTAATTTTTTTGCCCATTTTTGTAACTCTTCAATTGATGATTTTGTAGTTGTACTAGAATAATGAGGATACATAGGAATAGCATATATCTCTTCATAATCTTCTAAATTTTTTAGTACATCTTTTGCAAAAGGTGGGGTATATCTCATTTTGTAAAAAACATCTGCATCTATGTCTTTTGATAATCTTCTTACTAATCTTTTTGTATGTCCAATAATAGGAGATATACCACCTAAATATTTATAGTTTTCCTTAGCTTCTTTTTTTCTAAGGTTTGTAATAATAAAACTAATTATTGATCTAATAGGTTGAGGAGCTCCAATTATATACTTATCATTAAACATATTTTTTAAAAAAACTTCTACTTCATCTAAATTGTTTGGTCCGCCCATATTCATTAATACTACAGCTTTTTTCAAAATTGTTCCTTTTTAATAATTTTATAAAAAAGTCTT
>JAAETO010000300.1 GCA_024228275.1 Arcobacter sp. | reverse complement strand
TTGTACGAAACCAAAGCCACACACCAAAGATTGGTTGCTCCGTCAACCTGGCTCAGCCTACTCAGTGGGGTCCCGATCCCACAAGCTACGGTAAGAGCCACCGACCAAATACACAGACAGGACAGTTAATAAATTAACTGTGGGTTCTCTGCTGGTATTCTGGTAAAGTAGTATTTGTACTACTTGTTTTATCGAATTTAATCGAAAGGAAAGGAAAGGTTCAACCCGAAGAGGACTCGGAGATGACCACCTTACCCAACAGGAGTAGTGGCGGAGGCAAGGCCAAAAGGCGCCTCCAACTACAAAAAAGAGAGAAGGGATGAACCCTCTCAAAAGATCTCTGTGCGACGAAACGGCCGCGGAGCAAAAGAGTGGCGGAGGCAAGGCCAAAAGGCATCTCCAACCACAAAAGAAGAGAGAAGGGATGAACCCTCTCAAAAGATCTCCATGCGACGAAACGGCCATGGAGCAAAAGAGTGGCGGAGGCAAGGCCAAAAGGCGTCTCCAACCACAAAAG
>JAAETO010000299.1 GCA_024228275.1 Arcobacter sp. | reverse complement strand
TTATAAAAACTATAATTACTCCTAGGCACCTTAATCACATTCTTCAAATCATACGTTTTGATAATCTCATCTGTACTCTTGCATGATTTTTTATAGTTTTTATCTTCTGCTTTTAAATTATTGTATTTGTTGTTGCAGTAGTTTAGATAGACTATTTCTATATCTTTCTTATTACAAATATAATTAGTACCTTTTTTTATAGGTTTGAGGCATTTCCCATTTCTTCGAATTAAGTTATTTTTTTCAAAATATTTATATTTATCATTTTTATCATGATATTCTGTATTATTCAAGCCCTCATAAAACCAATAATCCTTCTGCTCTTGCAAATCATCTACTGTTTTATAAATCTTAACGCCACCTTTTGTAAAACACAGATATTTAAAATAAACATATCCAGCTATATGATCCCAAAAAGGCAAAGTAATCAGTAAAATAAAAAATATCCTTCTTTTTATCTTGCCTTCACCTTTATAAAACTTATCAAATAGCCACTTTATAAATATCATATATATAATTATTGGTAAAAATATTGCTAATGCACCCATTACTCCACTCTTTTTATTTCTTTATTTAAAATTATAATATTATAAATTTTATTATTTATATATTAAAGTATTATTTATATCAAAAGTTTAGTTTGTAGCCAGCACCATATATATTTTCTATAGAATTTTTTGGAAGTTTTTTTCGTAAGCGTTTTATGATATCTTTTAGTTTTGTAGTACTACTTTCTAAATCTAAAATATCATCCCATAAATGTAAAGATATTTCATCCAAAGAAAATACTCTATCTTTTTTTGAACTAAGCAGTTCCAAAAGAAGTATTTCATGTTTTGTTAGTTTTGTCTCTTGATTCTCACAAGATAATTTTTTTGTTTGAATATTCCAAGAAGTATTCTCATCTAATTTGATTACTTCTAAAGTACCATTTAGCTCTTTATACTGTTCAACTGCTTCATTTAAAGCTAGTTTTAGATTACTTCTTGAAATAGGTTTAGGAAGATATTTTGTTAAGTTTAATTCAGCCGCAAATAGAAGTTTATCTCTTTGTAACTGGGCAGTTAAAATTATAATTCTCGTTTTTTTATCTTTTTGTCTTATTTTTTTCGCAACTTCTAGCCCATTTATTATTGGCATATTTATATCTAGTAAAAGAATATTTGGCTTATATTTTTCATAATATTTTAAAGCATCTTCACCATTATCTACAACATAGGTTTCTTTAAAATGTCTTTTTAAATAATTAGAATAATTTATTCTTGTTTCAACTTCATCTTCAGCATATAATATTGTTAAATCATTCATTTTAAGCTTCTTCTTTATTTATTAAAATTGAAAACTTTGCACCTAAATCTTCATTTTTTACATTTAGATTACCATGCATACTTTTTTCAATAATCATTTTTGCCATACACAAACCATGTCCAGTACCTTGTGAATGTGGTTTAGTAGTAAAATATGGATCAAATATTTTATCAAAATATTTTGAACTAATTCCACCACCATTATCACTAATTTCTAGTACAGCTTTATTATCTTTTTTACCAATAAAAATATTAATTTTTGGAAATCTAACACTTTTTTCTATCAATACATCTTTTGCATTATTTAATATAACTAGTATTACTTGAATAAACTCTTTTTTAACACCTTTTACAAAAGAATCTTCTTCTATATTAACTTTACAATCAATTTGTTTTGATTCTAGAAGTTTATAAACTAACTCAAAAGAGTTATCAAAAGCCTCTTTTATAGAAAAAATTTCTTTTTCTTCATTTGGTTGTAAATAAGTATTAAAACTCTCAATAGTATCTGACATATAAAAGGTTAATTTTTCTATCTCATTTAAATGCTCTTCTAAAACTTCATAAGTGAGTTTTTTCTCTTCAAAATCAGCTTCAATATTTACTACAACTGAATTTATTTGAGAAAGTGGTTGTTTCCATTGATGAGCGATATGAGCTAAAGTTTCACCAACTGCTGCTAATTTTGATTGAGCTATTAAAAGTTGATCTTTTTGTCTTAACTCATTTAGTTGTTCTTTAACTTCTTTTTCTAATTTTTTATTATAATTTATTTTTGAAAAAACATATAAAATTAAGATAAAAACAAAAATAACTATAAATAAAACATAAGATTCATTATTCAATATTAAATCCATAATTATATTAAATAATTTTTTTTAAAGCTTCTACTATTGTTAATGATTCTAATTTTTTTATTTTTTCTTCTAAAGAATCTACACTCTCATTTTCATCTAATTTTATTGATTTTTGTAAGATAAATTCACCTTCATCATACTTTTCATTTACGAAATGAACTGTACAACCTGATTCATTTTCTTTTTCTTTTATAACTGCTTCATGAACATTTCTACCATACATTCCATGACCACCAAATTTTGGCAACAGTGAAGGATGAGTATTAATAATTTTATTTTTATAAGTATTTACAAGATTTTTTTCTATTTTTTTCATATATCCTGATAAAAATATAAAATCAACTTCAAACTCATTCATTAAGTTTGTGATTTTTTCATCTAAATTTTCGTTTGGATACTTTTTTGAATTAATTAAAAAATTCTGAATATTTTTATTTGAAGCTTTTTCTAGTACTTTTGCATTTGTATTATTTGAAACAACTAAAACAACTTGAGCATTTAATTCTTTGTTTTCACATGCTTTTTGAATTGTGTCAAATCCACTTCCATTATGAGAAGATAATATTCCTATTTTTTTTATCATTAATTTTCCTAATATTTGAGATTTTTATTATAATACAAAATTTTTATTTTGTAAAACTTTTATTTAATTCTTTGACAATGAGTAAGTGCTATTGCTATTGCATCAGTTATATCAAGAGGTTTTATCTCTTTTTTAATTCCTAATAATCTTTTTACCATAAATGCTACTTGAGTTTTATCAGCTTTTCCATTTCCTGTTACTGCTTGTTTTACTTGTAAAGGAGTATATTCAGCAAAATTTCCAAATTCTTGAAGTACCTTTAATGAAATAGCACCTCTAAATTGTGCTAATTTGATAACTGTTTTAGGATTAAAAGCATAAAACATATCTTCTATTGATACTTCATCTATTTTATGACTTTTAAATATCATATCAAAACCTTCAGTCATCTCAACTATTTGCTCTTGTAAAACTTTTGTTTTAATTTTTACAAGACCAGCTTCAACTAACTTAATATTACTTCCATTTTTCTCAATAATCGCATATCCACAATTTCTTGTTCCCGGATCAATTCCTAGTATTTTCAATTTTTCACATATCCTAATTTAAAGTTTTTCACATATTAAAATCCCTATATAATGGTAAAATTTAAATAAATATTCACTTAAAGTAAAATTCTTTTTCACATATTAAAACTTTTTTATTCACTGGTGAAAAACTTTTAATAAATATTTAGATATAATCTTTAGAATTTATAGACAAAGAGTAAATATTTAATGACAAACAAAGAATTCTTAACAATTATTGAAAGAGAATCTAATCCTGCAGATTATAAAAAATATTTTAAACAATTATCATATAAAAAAATTTCGTCTGATGATAAAATAGCAGTATTTGAAGTTTCTAATAAATATATTGCTTCTTGGATAAAAAGTAAATACTCTTCAGTAATTCAAAATTGCTTTGAAATTTATGATGGTACTAAGCCCGATATAGAGATTAAAACTACTGGCGAAAAGAAAAGTAAAAAAGAAATTATTTTAGAAAAACAAAAAAATGAGACAACTGATAGTACTATTTTAAATCCTTCATACACTTTTGATTCTTTTGTAGTTGGTGGCTCTAATCAAATGGCTTATAATGCATCTTTAGCAGTTGCTAATAAACCAGGAGTTCAATATAATCCCCTATTTTTATATGGTGGAACTGGTTTAGGAAAGACACATCTACTTCAAGCAATTGGAAATAATGCAATTGAACATGGGAAAACTGTTATTTACGTAACAATTGAACAGTTTATGAATGATTTTACATTTTCAATAAAAAATAAAAATATGGAACATTTTAGAAATAAATATAGAAAATGTGACGTTTTATTAATAGATGATATACAATTTTTAAGTGGTAAAGAGCAAACTCAAGAAGAGTTTTTTCATACTTTTAATGAATTACATAATGCAAAAAAACAAATTGTAATGACTTCTGATAGATTGCCTTCTCAAATTGCAGGTTTAGTTGATAGATTAAAATCTCGATTTGAGTGGGGTTTAACTGCTGATATTCAATTACCAGGTTTAGAAACAAAAATAGCAATTATAGAAAAAAAATCTGAATTAAATGGTATTAATTTAACTAGAGAAATTATAAACTATATTGCTACAAACCTTGATAATTCTATTAGAGAGATTGAAGGTGTTTTAATTAGAATAAATGCAAGTGCTTCATTACTTAATCAAGAGATTAATTTAGAACTTGCTCAAAATCTTTTAAGTGAACAAATAAAAGAGAAAAAAGAGAATATAAAATTACCTGATATTATTTCATTAGTTGCTAATGAGTTAAATATCAAACCAAGTGATATAAAATCTAAAAAAAGAACTGCAACAGTTGCAAATGCAAGAAGAGTAGTAATTTACCTATCTAGGGAACTTACACATAATTCTATGCCTGATATAGCAAAATTTTTAGGTATGAAAGATCATAGTTCTATTTCAAAAAATATTCAAAAAACAAATGAGTTAATTGAAACAGACGAAAACTTTAAATTAATAATACAAAATTTAAAAAATAAAATCATAAATTAAGGAGATGGAAAAAAAGTTTAAGACAAAAGTGTGAAAAGGTGTGAACACTTAATCCTATTTATTCACGTACATAAACGTTTATAATATCGGGCTTTGAATAATGTTTTCATCTTTTCACATGGTCTACTACTTCCACTACTTAAATATAAATATATAGGAGTTATAAATGAAGTTCATAATTACAAAAAGCATATTTGAGAATATTATCTCATCAATGCAACCATTTTTAGAAAAAAAAGATGCTAGTTCAATTACTTCGCATATCTATTTAGAAGTAAATGATTCTACTTTAATATTAAAAGCTACAGATTATGAAATAGGATTAGAATGTAAAATAGAATCAATAAGTGAATCTATATATGGAAAAGCAACTGTTAATGGATCTAACTTATTAGGAATTATTAAAAGATTAAAAGATAGTGATATTATAATTGAAACAACTAACAACAATTTAATTATAAAACAAAATAAATCAACATTTAAACTACCAATGTATGATGCAGATGAATATCCAAGTTTAATACTAAATGATGATTTAAAAATTTTAGATATATCAACTATTAATTTAATTAATTCAATAAGAAAAATTACACCAGCTATTGATAATAATAATCCTAAATTTGAATTAAATGGTGCATTAATAGATATTAAAAATTCTAAAATAAATTTTGTATCTACTGATACTAGAAGATTGGCTATTTCATTTTTACAAAATATATCTAATGAAGAAACTCAATTTATAATTCCTAAAAAAGCAATAATTGAAATTCAAAAACTATTTTTAGATAATGCAAATATATCTTATGATGAAAATAATATAGTTGTTTCAAATAACAACATGAAATTTTTTACTAAATTAATTAATGGAAAATTTCCAGATTATGAAAGAATTATTCCTGCTAATTTAAAATACAATTTATCTATTCCAAAAAATGTATTAATAGAATCTATAAAATTAGTAACTTCACTATTTTCAAATATCAAAATAACATTTAAACCAAATTCTATTATGTTTGAATCTTTAGATGAAGATACAGAATCAAAAACTCAAATTGATATTGAGTTAAATATTGATTCAGAATTTTATCTTGCAGTTAATGCAAAATATTTATTAGACTTTTTAAGTCAAACTAACAATGAAAACGTAGCTATTGGATTTAACGAATCAAATTTACCATTTTATTTAGAAGATGATAAATTTTTTACAATCGTAATGCCAATTGTTTTAGAAAAATAGAAAGAAAAGAAGGAAACCAATAATGAGTCAAACAGAATATGGCGCAAATAATATTAAAGTTTTAAAAGGTCTAGAAGCTGTAAGAAAAAGACCAGGTATGTATATTGGTGATACTAATATCAATGGTTTACATCATATGGTATATGAAGTTGTTGATAACTCTATTGATGAAGCTATGGCTGGATATTGTAGAAATATTAAAGTAACTATGACTAAAGATCATTGGATAAAAGTTGAAGATGATGGTAGAGGTATTCCAACTGATATGCACCCTACTGAAAAAATGTCAGCAGCAACTGTAGTTTTAACTGTACTACATGCTGGTGGAAAATTTGATAAAGATACATATAAAGTATCTGGTGGACTTCATGGGGTTGGTGTATCTGTTGTAAATGCACTTTCAATAGATCTTAGAATGACTATTTATAGAGAAGGAAAAATTCATTATCAAGAATTTTCAAAAGGTATTCCAAAAGGTCCATTAGAAGTAATTGGTGATGCTCCTAGAAAAACTGGTACTACTATTGAATTTTTAGCTGATGATTCTATATTTGAAGTTAATTCTTATGATTTTGCAACTTTAGCAAAAAGATTTAAAGAAGTTGCATATTTAAACTCTTTTATTTCTATTACTTTAGAAGATGAAATTCATAAAATAAAAGAAGTTTACCATTTTGAAGGTGGTATAAAACAATTTGTTGAAGATTTGAACAAAGATGTTGCAGTTTCAGATGCAGTTGCTTTTCAAGATAGAGTTGATGATGTTGAAGTAGATATTGCAGTAATGTATAACTCAACATATACAGAAAAAACTCTATCTTTTGTAAATAATATTAGAACAATAGATGGTGGTACACATGAAGCTGGTTTTAAAGCTGGTCTTACTAGATCTATTGTTAGATATGTAAATAATAATGCAGCTGCAAGAGAAAAAGATACTAAAGTTACAGGTGATGATGTAAGAGAAGGTTTAATCGCAGTTATTTCTGTAAAAGTTCCTGAACCACAATTTGAAGGTCAAACTAAAGGTAAATTAGGTTCTTCTTATGTTAAACCAATTTGTCAAAAATTGACAGCTGAAAAATTAGATAAATATTTTGAAGAAAATCCACAACAAGCAAAAGCTATTATGGATAAAGCTTTAATGGCAGCACGTGGTAGAGAAGCAGCTAAAAAAGCTAGAGATTTAACTAGAAAAAAAGATGCTATGACTGTTGGAACACTTCCTGGAAAACTAGCAGAGTGTCAATCTAAAGATCCTGCTATTAGAGAATTATATCTAGTGGAAGGGGATTCTGCTGGTGGTTCTGCTAAGCAAGGTAGAGATAGAGTTTATCAAGCAATTTTACCACTTAAAGGTAAGATTTTAAATGTTGAAAAATCAAGACTTGATAAAATTTTAAAATCTGACGAAATTAGAAATATGATTACAGCTATAGGTTGTGGTATAGGTGAAGATTTTGATGAAGAAAAAATCAGATATCATAAAGTAATCATCATGACAGATGCAGATGTTGATGGTTCTCATATTCAAACGCTATTATTAACTTTCTTCTTTAGATTTTTAAGACCTATTGTAGATAAAGGGTATTTATACATAGCTCAACCACCTTTATACAGATATAAAAAAGGTAAAAATGAAATTTATCTAAAAGATGATACTTCTTTACATAACTATTTAATTGAAAATGGTTTAGAATCATTTGAATTTGAAGGTTTAGGATACAACGATTTAGTTGATTTATTTAAAACAGTTTCTAGATATAGAGGAATGTTAGCTCAATTAGAAAAGAGATACTCTTTACTTGAAGTATTAAAACACTTAATTGAACACTCAGATTTAGTAAAACTTGATTTTTCTGATTTATATGAAGAAGTTAAAAATTTTCTTGATGCTAATGGATATAATATTTTATCAAAAAATATTACTGAAGATAAAATTCAACTTTTTGTTCAAACAAATGAAGGTTTAGAAGAATTAATTATTGATGATGATTTATTCTCATCACCATATTTTTCAGAAGCTACTTATATTTATAATAGACTTGTAGAAAGAGATATTTCTATGTTTAATGGAAGAGATTTAATTGATGTTCTTGATGAAATTGAAGGATTAGCTAAAAAAGGTGCTTATATTCAAAGATATAAAGGACTTGGAGAGATGAATCCAGATCAACTTTGGGAAACAACAATGACACCAGAAGATAGAAGACTTCTAAGAGTTACAGTTGAAGATGCAGCAGTTGCATCTGATACCTTTACTTTATTTATGGGTGATGAAGTTGAACCTAGAAGAAATTATATTGAAGAACATGCGAAAGATGTTGAACACTTAGACGTTTAGTATTATTTTAAAAAATAAAAAAAGGGAGAGTTTAAATACTCTCCCTTTTTTTTATTCTAAAATTTATTAGAATTAATTTAAAGTAGTTCTATTTTTCCTCTGTGAAATTATAAAAAGAGCAATATCAGAGGCAATAATTATTTCTTATATTCGTCCTATCAGTGGAAATAATACAGTAAATTTAAAAATAGAAAAAATAGAAAAAGTATTTAATGAAAAAGAAAAAATACTACATAACAGAATATATAAATTAAGAAATGAGGTAATAGGTCATTCTGATTCTTCATCTTATGGTGTTACTATTAATATTTCTGAAATTAATAATACTAATTTTTTAGTGCCCATTCAAAGAAGAATTCCAGTTCTAATTTCAGATAATGAAATTGAAGTATTATATGATTGTTGTTCTAAAATTTTAACTTATTTATCTGATGAACAGATAAGAATAACAAACTTTTTACCTGAAGGTAGGTATTAAATATTATATCACTTTATCAACCTATAACCCACTATACCCTATAATCCCGAAAATAAAATAAATCATTCAAAAAGAGAATCATGATTGAATTAATCAATATATCAAAAAGTTACCCTACTGGTGAACTTTATAATGACCTAAACTTACGTTTAAACTCAGGCGATAAAGTAGGACTAGTAGGAAGAAACGGTACTGGAAAATCTACGCTATTTAAACTTATTTTAGGTGAAGAGCATCAAGATAGTGGGGAAATAAAATTTCCTAAAGCCTATAAAATAGGTGCTTTAAAGCAGTATTTTGATTTTCACGAGAAAACTTTGATTGATGAGACTGCACAAGCTTTAAGTGAAGAAGATAAATATGATGTATATAAAGCTGAAAAGATTTTGTTAGGTCTTGGGTTTTCTATGGAAGATTTTGATAAAGATCCAAAATCTTTTTCTGGTGGTTTTCAAATTAGAATAAACCTTGCAAAACTACTTCTAACTGAACCAAATATGCTTTTACTTGATGAGCCAACAAACTATTTGGATATTTTGTCTATTAGATGGTTAAAAGCTTTTTTAAAGTCATTTGCTGGTGAAGTAATTTTGATTACTCATGATAGAAACTTTATGGATAGTGTTTGTACTCATACTTTAGGAATTATTAGAAAAAGTGCATTTATGATTCCTGGAGGAACAAAAAAGTTTTTTGATCAATTATCATCAAATCAAGAACATCATGAAAAACAAAAAATAGCACAAGATAAAAAAATCAAAGACTTAGAAGAATTTATTGCAAAAAATAAAGCAAGAGCAGCAACAGCTACACTTGCACAATCTAAAGTAAAAATCTTAGAAAAAATGGAAAAATTAGAAGATATAAACTATGAAGCAAATCTAAAATTTGATTTTAATTATAAAGAAACTTCTGCAAAGTTTTTAGTTGAAGTAAATAATTTATCATTTGGATATACAAATGATAATATACTTTTCAAAGATATATCATTTGCCCTATCTCGTGGTGAAACTATTGGGATTATTGGTAAAAATGGTAAAGGAAAATCTACTTTATTAAATGCAATAGCAGGAGAACTTGATCCTTTTAGTGGAAGTGTGGACTTTCATCCATCTTGTACTTTTGGGCATTTTGGACAAACTAATATCTCTCATTTGAATAAAAACAATACTATTATGGACGAAATCTATAGTGTAAATCATAAGTTACCAGAAGCACTTATAAGAAGTATTTGTGGAATTATGATGTTTAGTGGAGATAATGCAAAGAAAAAAATATCACTTCTTTCAGGTGGAGAAAAATCTAGAGTAATGCTTGGAAAAATTATAGCACAAGATGTAAATCTTCTTTTCCTTGATGAGCCTACAAATCACTTGGATATTGATTCTATAGATGCTTTAACAAATGCTATAAAAGCTTTTGATGGTTCTTGTATGATAGTTACACATAGTGAAGAGTTACTAAGAGCTGTTTGTGATAGATTGATTGTCTTTACAAATGATGGAGCAGATTATTTTAATGGTACTTACGATGAATTTTTAGAAAAAATTGGTTGGGAAGATGATGATGGAACAGAAAAAAAGAAAGTTGAAAAACCAAAAAGAAATAAAAAAGAGATCAAAAAATTAAGAGCTGCTATTGTTACTGAAAAAAGTAAAGTAACTTCTCCAATAAAAAAAGAGATAGAAGCCTTAGAAGAGTTAATCCCTACTCTAAGTGGTAAGCATAAATCTCAAACAAATTCTCAAATTTTAGATTTACAAGATAAACTTGAAAAACTAAATGAAGAATTTAAAAAAAGATTGGACGAAGTTTAATTAAAAAATC
>JAAETO010000298.1 GCA_024228275.1 Arcobacter sp. | reverse complement strand
GGAGTAGTTTGCGCTACTACCTCAAACAATTCGCCACCCTCGCATTTAAGTGTTTTTTGTTTAAATTTTACTATCAAAGCATAATCATGGGTAGCCATTAGAATACTTTTACCACTTTGATGAATTTTATTAAGTAAATCCATTACTTCTATGGAAGTTTTTGGATCTAAATTTCCGGTGGGTTCATCTGCTAATATTAACTCTGGATCATTTAATAAAGCTCTTGCTATTGCAACTCTTTGCTGTTCTCCTCCAGACAATTCATAAGGGCTTTTGTAATATTTTGTTTTCATACCAACACGATCTAAAACCTCTTCAATTTTAGCCTTCATAGATGTTTTATCTTTCCAACCTGTAGCTTTTAAAACAAACAAAAGATTGTCAAAAACTGTTCTATCATTTAATAATTTAAAGTCTTGAAAAACAATCCCAATTTTTCTTCTAAGAAAAGGAATTTCTTTATCCTTTAGTTTTTTTAGATCAAAACCTACTATAGAACCTATTCCCCTTTGAAGCAATAAATCTCCATATAAAGTTTTCATTAAACTACTTTTCCCACTTCCGGTTTTACCAATCAAATAATAAAACTCTCCTTGTTTAATAGTAAGATTTACTTTAGATAACACCAAATTATCTCGTTGATAAATATCTGCATTTTCTAAATGTAAGATTGAATTTCCCATGAAATAGTTCTTTATACAAACCTACATAATTTTTTGGATAGATTTTGTGGTATTTTACCCAACTGAATGATGATAATCCTAAAATCAATGCCTATTTTTGAAATATAAATAACCGATTTTAACAAAAAAAATCCAACAAAAAAAGAAATCGTTCGTTTATAGTTTACAGATTCAAAAAAAATGAAAAATCGCTATAATTATTTACATATACTAGTATTGTTTTTTTCTATGCAATATGCTCAAATTTATGGTCAGCAAACAGAAATAGACACCAATATTCAGAGCGAATATAATCATGCAATTAAACTCTTTAATAGCAAAGCATATGCAGCTTCCCAAAAATACTTTATTAAAGTTTCTGAAAATTCAACTATTAAAAATGATTTAAAAGCTAATGCTGATTATTATGATGCCATGTGTGCAATAAAATTAAATCAAACAAATGCAGATAAAAAAGTAATACGATTTGTAAATAATTATCCTTCTAGTACAAAAAAAGACAGAGCATACTTTAATGTAGGTAATTACTATTTTGCCAATAAAAAAGCAGCATACGCTTTAAAGTGGTATTCAAAAGTAAATTTAGAAGCCCTTTCTTTAGCCAATAAAAAAGAGTTAAATTTTAAAATGGGTTATGCATTTCTGTCAACCAGAAACCTAGATTTAGCAAAAAATAAGTTT
>JAAETO010000297.1 GCA_024228275.1 Arcobacter sp. | reverse complement strand
TTAGAAGAGATACGAGCTGTTTCAGGTTTTAATTTAATAGCAAAAAAAATACCTAATGTGGAAGCTGATGAAAAAGAGGATGAATCAATTAATAAAAAGCTTTTTTCAGAAGACTCTTTAGATGACTTATTTGATAATACTTTTATCTCTTTTTCTGGAAATAATATCATGGAGTTGTTAGATTATATCTCTATGTCATTTAATATCTATGTAGATATTGATTATGAAAGAAAAAATATAATTTTTGAAAAAATAAAATCAAAGGTATTTAATATAACACTTAATAATATCTCATATAGTGGTTCTTTAGATGTTGAAAAAGAAGCCAAGAATGACGTAGGAGATGCAGCTGGTGCTAAACAATCTATAAAAACAAAAGTAAAATTAGAAATCATGGAATCTTTAGAAGAGAATCTTCAAACAATCTTAGATAGCTCTTCAGTAGATGGAAAAGTTTTTACTTTTAATAAAACTGTAGGTACTATTTTTGTAATGGCAGATAAAAAGACTATGGGAGAGATTTCAAGACAGATTCAAATCTTTAATGACATTTTTAGTAAACAAATTGATTTTAAATTAGAAATATTTGAATTTGCTATACAAAAAGATTTTGAATCTGGTATTAGCTTAGGTATGAATATAGATACTGCTACTCATGCTGGTAGTTTTGCTACAAGAGCTATAGCAGATACAATTTTAAATTTTACAAATAAAGATTCTGTTACAAATAAACTTAATATAAATGGCGCTAAATTAAATAATAAAATAGTTCGTCTTTTAAAACAGACAAGACATGGATATATTCTTAAGAATAGTATTCCCTATTTTATTGATGTTAGTGATAGTAAGAGTTATATTAAAAATGTAACATCTACAGTTACTGTTACAGAAGGAATTTCAGTAAAAAATATAAGTGCTGAAACATCTGAGATAAATGAAGGTACAGTTTTAAGTATTTTAGCAAAAATAAGTGGAAATAAAATAGAATTTAACCTACAACCAAAAATAGTAAGTGTAAATAGTATTGAAACAGTCACTATTGGAGAAGAACAAATCTCTTTACCTGATTTATCTGTTAATACTTTTACAAGTAATGTAATACTAAAAAATGGTGATAGAAAAATTATAGGGTATTTAACTTCTTATGAAAATGCTAAAGACTATGATGGGATATTACCTATAGAAGATTTTGTTTTAGGAGGTGCTAACTCTAAAAAATATTTCAGAAAAGAAACTGTTTTTGTAATTAGTGCAGATATTAGAGAATAGAATAAAAAAACGATATAAAAAAATAAATTTAAAAAAAGGATAAGTAAAATGAAACATGAAAAAAAGATGAAAAAAGGGATAACTCTTATTGAGATTATTTTAGCTATTGTATTAATAGCAATTATTTTAGGTATAGCAATTCCAAAGCTTATGACGAACTCAACTCAAGCAGAGATAAAACAAACAGCAGTAAGTGATTTAAAGTCTATAGTTGAAGCAGCATCTTTATGGAGAAGATCTTCTGCAAAGGCAAATGGTAATTTTAAGGAAGTAAGTGTAGATGAAATAGAAAGTAGATTACCATCTAATATGGAGGCTGATACTACTAAAGGTATAATTTATTCTTCAGGATTAAAAACGGGAACACTAAATGGTAGTATTGATGAAACGGGACTTCAATATTCAATTTTATGGGATCCAGGACTATCTTCAACTCCACCAGAAGGTAGTTTTACAATAGTTGTTGATGCAAGAAAAGGTCAAAATGATTTAGGATGGGAAGGTAGAATGGCAAGATATGCTTTAGAAGTATTTGATGATGCGCTTATGGATATGGCTGACAATGAAGCAGCAGTATATGATAAAGATATTACTGCATCTACAGGAAAATGGGAAGAAATTAAGTGTTCTGAAGATCTAATTAAATGTTATCATTCGGTGCTAATACGATAAAAATGAATATACAGTAAAAAGTTAAAAACTTTTTACTGTACAAAAAAGGAAAAATATGATAAAAATTTTAAGTATTATTTTTGTTTTTGGT
>JAAETO010000296.1 GCA_024228275.1 Arcobacter sp. | reverse complement strand
CAGCTATAACTTGTCCAGTTTGCAGTTTGTAAGCAGTTGTACCGTTATTGCTTTGTCTCTTAGTTGTTATATTTGTAGCACCTAATGCATATAATGCAAATTCATAATCTTTTTCTGTCATTTTATTTTATTTATTCGTTAAAAGCGAAACTACCTGTAAATAATTCATGAGCATTATTAGGGTATACATCACTAAATAATGATACTTGATATATCTGTAAGATAGTCAATGCATTATAATCTTGCTCTTCATGTAAAGATTTAAATATAATCTTCACTGAATGTTCGAATTCTCCGTAATTCTCTTGTAATTTCTTTTTAACCTCTGGTTTTAATTTTTTGTATAATGTTATTCTTGTTTTCATTTTATAATATTTCTAATTTAGCTAATAATTCTTTTGATTTCTTATTAAGCATTGCTTCTCCATGATTTTCTTTAATCATTTTTTGTAATATACTTCTTACTTTCTCTTTTGATAAGCAAGTAATTTCTTTTTCTTGAGGATCATAAACTATATTATACCACTGAGTACCTCCATAAGTATCGTATAATTTTGTTAATTCATTTATAAAACCTCTTACTATATTTTCTACTTCAAAATCAATTTTATTTTTGAGAGCTTTTTCTATTGCGTTAGTATCTTTCATTTCTTAGGTCCTTTCTTTTGGTTTTTTAAATTATTTTTTAAGTCAACTAATAATTTCTTTTTATCTCTAATTTGTTGTTGAGTTACTTTTACTTTATCTCTATTTTTATTGTTTTGATAAAATTGACTCCAAGAATATAGATTTTCTAATTCTTTCATTGTATTTAATACAGCGTTTTTCATTTGTATGTTTTATTTATTATAGATTTACCGAGTGTAAATCTTTTGTAACTTGGAGAGGAATCGAACCTCTCAACTTCGTCAAGTCAGATAGCCATACATTTCTGCCAAGCTTCCTATCTCAAGCTATTGTTATACCAACTGTCTACATGACTACACGTATAACTAATTGTAAAAAGTAGTCCATAAATCATCATCTTTATCTACTTTTACAAATTTTAATTCCTTATCTTCAAATTCTGCATATAACTTAGGTATACATATATGTCCATCTGTCCAGACTACTATATTTGGTATTTCATTATTCGCTGAATAATATTCTGATCGACACTCTGTACATATGTATTTTTTAATCTTTCTCATTGTTTTAAGCTTTAAAAGACGATGTAAGTTAATCCTTTATAATTAAACCAAGAGGTATATTCATTTGGTATCTCACCTATAATAAAACCTTTTAGTTTAATTCTTTTTTTACTACCATCTGATAGTTCTTCTGTTATTCTAAGTTTATTGTTATCTAATTTTTTAATTGATTTCATTTGTATATATTATCTGTTAGTAATCGTATTTAGTTTGTATTAAAGTAATGATATCTTAAATCTTTTAAAGCATATTCAAATAACTCTTCAAATGCTTTATATACTTCAACTTCATGCCCTGGATATTCCGGGTGAGTTAAACCCACTTTGGTCATTTCTACTCTAATTATATCTTCTAAATCTAATATCATATCTAATTTCTGTGCTACTTGATCTTGTTTACTATTTATTTCAGCTTTAATAGCATCGTCTAGTTTTTTTACTAAATCTTCAGCTGGCTTTGGTGTCCAACCAAACTCTTTCACTTGTCTTAATTCATTTAATGTTCTCTTTTTCATAATTTATTATTAATTCTATTATTGTATATAGTAGTGTAAATGGAGTTAAAAGTACTCCAAATATAATAGTTAAAACCTTTTTCATCTTT
>JAAETO010000295.1 GCA_024228275.1 Arcobacter sp. | reverse complement strand
GAATATCTTTTATTCTAGCTTCTATATTACTCATTGTTTACCTTAGATACTATATATCCAAACTCTTCAAATATTTTTTTTGCTTTTTCACTTAAAATAAAATCATAAAAGGCTTTTACTTCTTTATTATCTTTTGAATTTTCAAGTATTACAATACCTTGATTTATTGGTGTATAAAGTTTTGAATCTATGTCAATCCAATGTATATTTTCTTTAAATCTTTTCATTTTAGGACTAAATAAAGATGACTTAGCAACAAAACCTATATCACTTGCAGTTATAGTATAAGATATAGCTTGAGTTATAGATTCTGCATAAATAAACTTCTTTTTTATATTTTCATATAATTTTGCATTTTTTAATGCCTCAATGGTAGCTTTCCCATAAGGAGCAATTTTAGGATTAGCAATTGCAATTTTTTTTATTTTCTTAGCTGTAGTAAGATTTAATCCTTCTAATAAGTCTCGTTTTTTTGCACTTAATAGTACTAAACTACCCTTTGCATATATTACTGGTTTATTTATAGCTATTTTGTCTTCATATAAGCTATTTGGATATAACATATTTGCTGACATAAATAAATTATATAGAGCGCCATTTTTTATTTGAGCAGTTAATTTACCACTACTAGCAAGAGTAACTCTTATTTTAGTTTTAGGATATAGTTTATTAAACTCTTTTTTTAAATCATTAATCGCATAAGAGACATTTGTTGCAACTGCTACATTTATGCTTGATGCATACAAAATATTTGTAATTAATATACTAGTCAATAATATTTTTTTGAACATGATTTTTCTTTATATGATGTTTACGTTATATGCTTTAAAAGTGGCAAATATTTCATCCCCTACTTTAAAGCCAAGTTTTTTACTACTTGAAGATGTTATTTTCGCATGTATAGATTCTTCTTTATTACAATTGATTGTAATATTTGAATTTATTCCATCATCATTAATTGATGTTATATATCCAGAAAGTTGATTTCTAGAACTATTATTTGTATTTTCTTTATTTAAAACTATATTACTTGTTTCTATTAAAAGATTTATTTTGTCATTTATTTTTAAATCTTTTTCTATAACAAATTTTTTATTTTCAATTGAAGTTAGTATTTGTCCATCATTTAATTTTATTGATAGCTCATAGTTTTCTTTTATATTTCTTTTATCAAAAATTTCGCCAGTTAATCTACTAAAAACAGGTTCATCATTTGACAAGTCATCTATTTGTTTGTTAAAAGATTTTGAAAGAGTGTTGCAATATTTTCTATGTAAAGATAAAACTTCATTGTATGATTCAATTATCTCTTTTGCATGTGCAGTTATTACTGTACCTCCACCACCTTTTCCTCCTATTACTTTTGTAACAAGTTCTTTGTGTGACAATTTATTCATAATATCTACACTATCCCAAGCAGCTTTATAACTCATTTTCATTTTTTTCGCAGCTTTTGAGATTGAACCGTGAATATGAATATTTTGTAAAAGCTCAATTCTTCCTCGCCCTATAAAATTGCGATCATCTTTTTTTATCCAAATATTTCCATTTACATTAAATACATTATCCATACTCGTAATATATCTGAATATATAACGACATGTCAAATATTAGATTTTGTATATTAAAAAAATATTATTAAATATCTATAATTATTTTAAAGCATGCACCTTCTTTTGAATTTGAGACTATTAATTGACCTTTCATTGTATCTTCAATAATAGTTTTAGAAAGGTATAATCCAATTCCCGTACCTTTTCCTGTGCCTTTAGTAGTGAAATATGGATCAAATACATTTTCAATAATTTCTTCTGGAATTCCTCCTGCATTATCTTCAACAGTTATAATCCCTTTATTATTTTCAATTTTTGTCAATATATTTATTTTTTTATTTTTTATTCTTTTTTCTATTAGGACATCTTTTGCATTACTTATTAAGTTTAAAATTACGTGTTGAAATTCACTTTGTAAACCATTTATTATAAGCTCAATACCTTCAACATTTAATTCTATTTTTGATTCTACTAACTGTGGTTTTACGATATTTAATGTTTTATGGATACACTTTGCGACTTCAAAATCTTCTTTTTTCTTATCGTGTCTATAAAAATCTCTAAAGTCATCAATTGTTTTTGTCATAAAATTTATTAACTCCATATTATCAGATATAAATAAATCTTTATATTGATCGTCAAGCTTTTTTTTGTATTTCATTCCCTGAATTTTCATAGATAAAGAGCTTAAAGGTTGTTTCCATTGATGAGCAATTATTCCAATCATCTCACCCATAGTAGCAAGTTTAGATTGATAAGATAGAAGTTCATCTTTTTTTCTACTTTCTTCAATAGCTTTGCTTATTTTTTTCTCTAATTGATTATTAAACTCTCTAATTTTAATTTTATCATCTATAATCTCTTTTACAGAGAAATATCCAATAATATTCATTTTTTCATCAAACTCTGGAACTATAGTAATCTTAACCCAATATGTTGAACCATTTTTTCTTACGTTTTTTAATTCATTAACAAACTTTTCCCCATATTGTATAGTATCCCACATCTTTTTATATAAGCTTTTTGGAATTGCAGGGTGTCTTAAAAGAGAGTGGTTTTTACCTATAAGTTCTTCTTTTGTGTATCCACTTACTTTGCAAAATCTATCGGTTGCAAAAGTAATTACCCCATTTATATTTGTTCTTGATGCTAGAACATGGGTATTAAATTTATCTAATAAAAATTTATATTCTTTATTTGTAATTTCTAAATCTTTAGTTTTTTTATTTACTTCAATTTCTAATTGTTTCGCACGTTCTATAATATCTTCATCAAGAATTTTTTTTGAAATTAACATTTTTTCATTAATTATTTTTGAAATCTCTCCTATTTCATCATTTGATTTAATGTTAATTAGTTTTATCTTTTTGGTTTTTTTATTTATAAACTTAAAGAATATATTTATTCCTTTTAATAGTTCATCTACCGAATTTACAATATTAGTACTTATATTTTTTCCTAAAATAAATACAATTAGTATTATTGTCAAACATAAAAACATATATAAATTCATATCAAATTTTGCTTCTTTTGATATTTTAGTTGTATTTTCTTTGATTTTTTTAATCAAATTATTATCGATATCTTGTAATAAAGATATTTTTTCAGTCATTGTGTTAAACCAATAAGACGAATTATCATTAAAAAAGTTTTTGTTTGTCAAGTCATTCAGTGCTTTAACTATTATGTCAGTTGAAGTAATATTAAAATTATGTAGTGAGTTCTTATTTGATGTATTGATTTCATTTAAATTTTCATTATATTTCTTGAAAATTTTCTTTATCTTAATAATTAGATTTTTTTCTTCTTGTGACAAAAATGCTAGTTTATTATATTTATTTAATAAGTAATATAATTCTTTATATTGCTCTTTTATTTTTTGAAGATATAAATTATTATCTGTTTTTAAATAATTATATTGATTTTGAAAAATTCCACCTAAACCTATTACATTGTTTATTTGAGAAATTATAATTTTCTTTTCGATTGATTTTAATATAGTATTTCTCATTCTCAAAGATTCTCTTATAGTTCTACCTTTGTACATATCTTTGTAGAAGTTTAAATTATGTTCATCTAAGTTTCTTAAAAAGTTTTTAAAATAAACATTTTGTTCGGCAACTAATATATTAAGTTTATTTTTCATCTCAAAAGAGAATTTTTTTGATGAGAAAGCTAAAGTTCCTAGACCTCTTTCATTTGCAGTTTTTTCTATTGCATATGTTAAATTAACGTGTGCATTTAATGATTGACTTAAACTTGTGTTATTTGAAAAAAATAGAGTATATGTTATTATTTTTATAAATGAATTAATTGTATTTGTATAGTTTTCATTAACTTTATGTTCATTTATTTGATTGATCTTCATTTTTATTATCTTATCTCTTGTTGTATCGATTTTATCAAGATCATCTAAGGCTTTCGTAATTGAAGTTTTAAATTTGTTTCCGTAATAGTTAATATCAATATTTTTTAAATAAGCAGTAACTTCTTGTTTTTTTATATTAGTTTCATTTATTTGATTTAACAGTTTAATTTTAAAATACTCACTATCGTCTCCAATAAATCCGTTGCTAAAACCTCTTTCTTTTTGTAAAGAATAAATTAAACTTTTAGTTTTAATAGTCATAATAATCACTTTATTTAACATATCAAGCTTTGTATAAATTATATATCTATCGTAACTAATTGTTAAAGACAAGAATATTAATCCAAAAATAGGAATTTGTAATAAAATGATTAATTTATTCTTTAAATTTAGCTTACGCATTTATCTCCAATTGTTATAATTATATTAAGATAATAGCATAATTATATAGTAATAATTAAATATAATCTATAATTAAGTTTAAATAGGTGATTTAGTACATTTTTTAAGAAAAGTGTGTAAAGATATAATTAATATTATAAAATGTAAAACTTCTATTCTTAGGTTTAAAAATTCTTATGAGTTAAACTCTTTATATATATCACTATTTTTAGAAAATATTTTATATATAATACCTTGAAATGTAAATTCTAAATAGTTTGCATGCAACCATAATCTATATGAACCACTTTTTTCTAATCTTATTTTTTTATCAAGTGTTTTATTTAAATAGCCTTCAGCATATTCATCATCAATACCATAGATTGGATCTCCTACAATCTTATGCCCAATTGAGTGAAGATGTATTCTGATTTGGTGCTGACGTCCTGTTATAGGAATAAGTTCAATTAAAGAGATATCTTTTTCTTTATTATAAGAAATTGGCTTCACATGTGTTATGGATTCTTTTCCTTCATCTTTTGAACAAGTTGCCATTCTAACACCAATATTTTTGCCCTCTTTTGTAAGGTTTTTATCTATAGTTATATTGTTATATATTTTACCTTGTACTATTGCTAAATAAGATTTTTTATACTCTTTTTTTTCAAACATACTTGCAAGAGTATTTGTAGCTTTTTCATGGCGTCCTACTAAAACTAAACCTGATGTTTCTGCATCAATTCTATGAGCTTGATTTGCTTTATTACCAAAGTGATATCTTATTTCATCTAAGAGAGAATATTTAGTTTTTTTTGAATTTGGGTGAATAACTAAATTTGAAGGTTTATCAAAAATTGCGAAGTCTTTAAAAGTATGAAGTGGTTTTAATCCTCTCGTATGTCCTTCAAATAGGGCAATAAAGACTGAATCCTCATTAATGATCTCTGAAATTAAATATGATTTATGGAAGCTATTGAAAATTCTTCCTCTACTAATTAAACGATGTGCTACAGCTGGTTTATAAGCTAAGTCTTGAAGTAAAAATAACTGAATTTTTTTACCTTTAGGTGCTTTAAATTCTTTTAAAATAAATGGCAATATCTTTTCCTAAAATTACATAAATATTATAAAAAGTTAAACAAATTTTTTGTCTAGTTTCGATAAAGTATCATACTTAAATAATTAGAAAAACTAAATAAAAATAAAAAAATAATGATAACAAGGGATATATAGATGGTTGAAAGATATGCCAGAGAAGAAATGACAAAAAATTGGACTCAACATGCAAGATATGCAGCATGGCTTGAAGTTGAAAAAGCTGCAGTTAAAGCATGGAATAAATTAGGTCTTATTCCTGACGAAGATTGTGAAAAAATAGTTACTAACGCTACTTTTTCAGTAGAAAGAATAGAAGAAATAGAAGCTATTACTAAGCATGATTTAATTGCTTTTAATACTAGTGTAAGTGAAAGTCTTGGTGAAGAGTCTAGATGGTTTCATTATGGTATGACTAGTTCTGATGCTGTTGATACAGGTGTTGCTTTACAAATTAAAGACTCACTTCAAATAATTATTGCTGATGTTAAGATGTTAATGGAGTCTATAAAAACAAGAGCCCAAGAACATAAGTTTACACTTATGGTAGGTAGAAGTCATGGTATTCATGGTGAACCTATTACTTTTGGTTTGACTTTAGCTGTATGGTACGATGAAATGGCAAGACATTTAGAGAATTTAGAACAAACTATGGATGTTATTGCAGTTGGTCAAATTTCAGGTGCTATGGGTAACTTTGCTCATGCTCCACTTGAACTTGAAGAGTTAGCAATGGCTGAATTAGGTTTAAAACCTGAACCTTGTTCAAATCAAGTAGTTCATAGAGATAGATACGCAAGGTTAGCAACTGCTTTAGCTCTTATGGCATCAACTATTGAAAAATTTGCAGTACAAGTAAGACACTTACAAAGAACAGAAGTTTATGAAGCTGAAGAGTATTTTGCAAAAGGTCAAAAAGGTTCTTCTGCTATGCCACACAAAAGAAATCCAATTTTAACTGAAAATATTACTGGATTAGCAAGAATGATTAGAGCATACGCTACTCCAGCTATGGAAAATGTGGCACTTTGGCTTGAAAGAGATATATCGCACTCTTCAACTGAAAGATTTTGGTTACCAGATGCATTTATCACATCTGATTTTATGTTACATAGAATGAATAATGTAATTGCTAACTTAACAGTTATGCCAGAAAATATGATGAAGAATTTAAATTTAACTGGCGGATTGGTATTCTCTCAAAGAGTATTATTAGAACTTCCAAAAGCTGGTGTTTCTAGAGAAGATGCATATAGAATAGTACAAAGAAATGCAATGAAAGTTTGGGATGAGATCAAGCAAGGTAAACCAACAACTAATGAAGATGGAGAGTCTTTATATCTTGGACATTTACTTGGCGATGAAGAGTTAAGAGAGTCTTTATCTGAAGATCAAATCAGAGAGTGTTTTAACTACGAGTATTACACAAAAAATGTTGATGCTATTTTTAATAGAGTATTTAATAAAAAAAAATAATATAAGATTGTAAACATAAGGCAACAAATATGGCAATAATGATTCAAAAAAGAAATGGTAGAAAAGAAGTTTTAGATATTACTAAAATACAGAAAATGACTAGTGCAGCTACTGATGGATTAGAAAATGTATCTCAGAGTGAATTAGAGCTAGATGCTCAAATCAAGTTTATTGATGGGATGAGCTCTTCTGATATTCAAGATGCTTTGATAAAAACTGCTGTAGAAAAAATTGATATAGATGTTCCAAATTGGACTTTTGTCGCTTCAAGATTGTTTTTATTTGATCTTTATCATAAAGTAGGACGTGCTACTGGTGGAATAAAAGGTGAAGCATATTGTCATATTAAAGACTATATTGTAAGTGCTCAAAATGAAGGTAGAATGATACCTGATTTAGCACATGGATATGATTTAGATGATCTTAATTCTTATATAGATCCAAGTAGAGATTTCCAATTTAATTACCTTGGAATAAAAACAATATATGACAGATATTTAATAAAAAATAAAAAAGCACAACCAATTGAACTTCCTCAACATATGTTTATGGCAATAGCAATGTTTTTAGCTCAAAATGAAGATAATAAACAAGAAAGAGCAAAAGAATTTTACGATGTAGTTTCAAAGTTTGAGGTTATGTTAGCAACGCCTACTTTAAGTAATGCTAGAACAAACAGACATCAATTGTCTTCTTGTTATATTGGTTCAAGTCCAGATAATATTGAAGGTATTTTTGATGGTTATAAAGAGATGGCATTATTATCTAAATATGGTGGTGGTATAGGTTGGGATTGGAATAAAATCAGAAGTCTTGGTGGTGTAATTGATGACCATAAAAGTGCTGCTGGTGGTACTGTTCCTTTTCTTAAAATTACAAATGATATAGCTTTAGCAGTTGATCAATTAGGTACAAGAAAAGGTGCTATTGCTGTTTATCTTGAGCCTTGGCATATGGATATAGTTGATTTTATTGATTTAAAGAAAAACTCTGGTGAAGAAAGAAGAAGAGCACATGATCTATTCCCTGCTTTATGGATTTCTGATTTATTTATGGAAAGAATTGCAGAAGATTCATATTGGACTTTATTTGATCCATATGAAGTAAGTGATTTAGCAGAATTAACTGGTGATGAGTTTAAGGCTAAATATATTGAATATGAGCAAAATGAAAATATAACTAAAGATAGAATGAAAGCAAAAGATTTATGGAAAAAGATATTAACTTCTTATTTTGAATCAGGAAGTCCATTCTTATGTTTTAAAGATAATGCAAATAGAGCTAATCCAAATCCTCATACAGGTCATATTAGATCTTCTAACCTTTGTACAGAAATTTTCCAAAATACTGCACCAAATCATTATAAGATTAAGTTTGAATTTGCAGATGGGTCAATTGAAACTTATGAAGAAGAAGATTTAATTATAGTTGATTCTGGGCTTACTAAGAAGGCAAAGAAAGTAACTGCTTTAGACTCTATTAAGGGAAAAAGAATCTTTATGGTAGATAAAGAGAAAATTGATGGAGATACTGCTGTTTGTAACTTAGCTTCTGTTAATTTAAGTAAAATAAACACTAAAGAAGATATCCAAAGAGTAATTCCTACAGCTATTAGAATGTTAGATAATGTTATTGATTTAAATTTTTATCCATTAAGAAAAGTAAAAGCTACTAACCTAAAAACTAGAGCAATTGGTCTTGGGGTAATGGGTGAATCTCAAATGTTAGCAGAGCAAAAACTAACTTGGGGAAGTCAAGATCATCTTAGAAAAATAGATGAAATTATGGAAGCAATATCATTTAATTCTATAAAAGCAAGTTCTGAGCTAGCAGCTTCTAAAGGTATGTATCCTACTTTTGAAGGTTCAAATTGGAGTAAAGGTATTATGCCTCATGATCATTCTCCTCAAGCTGTAAAAGCATTAGTTGAAAAAGACTTATTTGATTCTTCATACGATTGGGATAGCCTAAGAGAACAAGTTAAAAAAGATGGTATGAGAAATGGTTACCTAATGGCAATTGCACCAACATCATCAATTTCAATTTTAGTTGGAACTACACAAGCAATTGAGCCTGTATATAAAAGAAAATGGTTTGAAGAAAATCTATCAGGACTTATTCCTGTAGTTGTGCCTAAATTAAGTCCAGAAACTTGGGCACATTATATTCCTGCTTATGAAGTAGAACAAACAGATATTATTAAAGCAGCAGCAGTAAGACAAAAATGGATAGATCAGGGACAAAGTACAAATATATTTATGAGTTTAGAAAAAGCAAGTGGTAAGCATTTACATGAAATTTATATGTTAGCTTGGAAACTTGGTTTAAAATCAACATATTATTTAAGAAGTCAATCTCCTGAAGCATCAAATGATGTAGAGGATAGAAGCTTAGAGTGTTCTGGTTGTCAATAAAAGGGGAAAATAGTGGAAAGTAAAATTATATATAATCCAGAGTCAAAAGAGACTTTGAATGATAGAAGAGTTTTTGGTGGAAATCCTGATGGAATGATGAACTTTACGAAGCCAAAATATATTTGGGCAACTCAACTTTGGGATACAATGGAAGCAAATACTTGGTTCCCAAGAGAAGTTCAAATGACTCAAGATACTAAAGATTATAGATTTCTAGCACCAGCTGAGAAAAGAATGTATGACTTAGTATTAAGTCAGTTAACTTTTATGGATTCATTACAAACAAATAATATCATGGATAACATGAATCCATATATTACAGCACCAGAGATCAATGCAATTTTATCAAGACAGGCATATGAAGAGGCTAATCACTCTAAATCATATGCTGTTATGATTGAGTCTATTTCTGATAATACAGATGACATATATGATATGTGGAAAACTGATATGCAACTTCAAAAGAAGAATAGATTTATTGCAGATATTTTTATGAGAGGGTTTCCTGAATTTTCAAATGACCAGCAGATGGTATTAGGAATGTTTGGTAATCAAATCTTAGAAGGTATGTATTTTTATGCTGGTTTTGCAGCAATGTATGCACTTGGAAAATCAGGGAAAATGTTAGGTTCTTCTCAGATGATCAGATTTATTCAAAGAGATGAAGTAACGCATTTATTACTTTTCCAAAATATGATTAATAGTACAAAGAAAGAGAGACCAGAACTTTTTACTGCTGAACTTGAAGAAAAAGTAAGAGAAATGGTAAGAGATGCAGTAAGAATTGAATCTGAATGGGGAGCATATATCACTCAAGGTCAAATCCTAGGATTTACTGATCAGATTATTGAACAATACATTCAATACCTAGGAGATAGAAGACTAGAAGCAGTTGGATATGCACCAGAGTATAATGTAAAACATCCTATTCCATGGGTAGATGGATATAGCTCATTTAATGATCAAAGAACAAACTTCTTTGAAGGGAATGTGGTTAATTATTCTAAGGGTTCAATAGACTTCGACGACTTTTAATAGGTCTTTTTGACAATCTCTGCGTTGGAGGAGTTTTTTTACTCAGTCACATACTGAAGTATGCTCCTTCGCAAAAAAAACTCCCCCGCCTTGACCTTGACAAAAATACCTATTAAAAATTTATATATAAATTTCATTCTTCTAAAAATTCTTTAACAAGTTTTAATTTTTCAATTTTTTCTTTTGTATAAAAAGATCTTAACTGTCTTTTTATATTTTCTTTTAAATGTTTAGGTGTAGGTATTATTGATAATATTGGACTTGATGCTTCTTCTAGTATAATTTCATCAAAAAAGTTTTTATAATTAGTATCTTGCACTTCTTTTGATAAATTATACATTTCTAAATAGTGTTTGAGAGTGTCATTATTTAATTCTTCAAATTCTTTTTTATTAAGTGTTTTATAAAAAGACATATGTCTGGTTTGTTTTTCAAGTTCATAAAGTGACTTATTAATACTTATATGTTGAAGCCGAGTGTTTATTTTATTTTAGAATAAGACCGAGAATGTCTGAGTTAAAAAGGTGACTAGATGTCACCTTTTTAAAGAGTTAGGCAGGTCAGAAAAGCAAAATAATAAATGAGGCAAACCATTGTCATTCAACATCTTGGCTGGTAGCTTTTTGCTTTACTTTTTGCCATAAAAAAGTAAGAAAATAAAGCACTTATCCTTCAAGAAAATAAAATATAAATACTTATGCCAAAAAGTAAGAAGGAAAATATCTGATTTTGTACAACTTTGTATTTTTCATTTTTTATGATTTCTTTTAGTGTTGCTCCAAAAAGGCACCATGCACTATTTCCAATAAAAAACAAAGTAGTCGCAATTATTGATAATATTAATATTGATGGACTATTTTCTTTATCAAAAACAGAAAAATAAATAATAAGAGTAATCCAAACTTTTGGATTTAAAATACTAATAATAAAACCATTTAAAAAAGATAATATTAAAGTTTTTTCTTTAGAGTTTAATCTTAACATCTTATATCCTAGGTATGCTATATATGCACTTCCAGAAATTTTTATGATATTTTCAATTTCTGGAAATTGAAGAAAGATTTTATTTAATCCTAAGCTTATAAGAATTGCTTGTAAAAAGAAAGCTATATTAATACCTATGATGAACTTAAAAGAATTCTTGAACCCTTCTGTTGAACCTACTGCAGCTAAAGTAATATTAACTGGGCCAGGTGTCCAAGCAAGAGGAATAATAAATAATATTGCTGCTAACATTTTTGATAACACTTGTTTAAATAATGATATATTTGCATAATTTTAGTTTTATGAATATCATTTATAGATGCATATGAGTTAAAAGAAGAACTAATCAAAATAAAAAATATGTAAAGTGATTTTTGCATTAAATCTCCTTAAATAAAACTATTTATTTAAGTAAAATTTTATCAATTTAATACTTAAGATATATATTTTATACATAGTACATAGAATATTGAGATAACACTATTGAGGACAAATCTCCAATTTTTATAAAAATGAGTTCAATAATAAAGAACTTTTCTTTAAGGATTCTATATAAAAAAGACAAAAGTACATTTTCTTTTAATTTGTTCTAATCTTTTAAAAGATAAAGATTTTTATGATAAAATAAAATTATTTATTAATATATAATATGGATTTAATAGAATTTAAATCTCCTATTAGGGATGAAACATGCAAGAACAAAGTAATATTGCGCTACTTATTGATTGTGATAATGTGAGTGCGAAATTTATAGATAGCATTATTAATGATTTATCAAAATATGGTATAGTTAATATTAGAAATGCTTATGGAAACTGGAAAGATAAAAGACTTCAAGGTTGGGAAGATGTTTTACAAAACTATTCTATAAAACCTATTCAACAATTTTCATATAAAAGTGGTAAAAATGCTAGTGATATAGCCATAGTTATTGATGCTATGGATTTATTATATACAAAAAATTTAAATGCAATTG
>JAAETO010000294.1 GCA_024228275.1 Arcobacter sp. | reverse complement strand
CTTTGTATCTGTTCATAACTCATTTGTTCTTGTTCTTGGTTTTTTTTGACATAATATCTTCCACCAAAGAATATAATTAGTACTAGGATAATTGTTATTGATTTATTCATTTTAATCCTAAGTCACCTTTATATTTTATTGGAAACTCATCAGAGTTTAGTTGTAAGTCATAGCCTTTTTGTATTGTTTCATTTGGGATGTTCCATGTTTTTTGTAATAATTTTAAAACTGAACGTATAGTATATTTTGTATTGATTAGTGCTATTGCATATGCTGAAGCTTTTATATTGTCATTCATGTTATCATGATAAAATTTCGAAATACCTTGATAAGCTTCTAAATCTTCTTTTTGTATAGCTTTTTTAAACCATTTTTCTGCATTTATATTATCATTCATTTTAGTATATATACTTCCTAAGTTAATCATTGAATCTGGATGCTTTTTCTCTGAAGCTTTTAAGTACCATTTAACTGCACTTTCATAATTTTTTAGTTTTGAATAACTAAAACCTAATCCTATTAACGCATCATCATTCCCAAGTTCAATAGCATTTTTACACCATTTTATAGCTTCTTCATACTCTTTTTTCATTTGATAGGCATAACACATATAGTTTGAGTTTTCACCCATTGGTTTCATTGAGTTTGAGTATTTGTACCAT
>JAAETO010000293.1 GCA_024228275.1 Arcobacter sp. | reverse complement strand
TATACTATCTAGTCCAATTTTTCCATTATTAACTAAGTTATCAAATTCTATAAGAATTTTTTCGCCAGGGTCAACTTCTTTATTTTGTCCATCATTAGAAACTCCAATACCAAATATATCATCATCATCATCTTTGTATGAGATATCACTTAAGTTGCCATCTTTATCATAAGCTTTAATTACTCCATTAAAATTATCATTTTTATTAATAGTAAGAGAACCATCATCTTCTACTGTACCCCAACTATCTAGACTATCTTCATCAACTCTTGTTCCAAATCTAGATGTTATATCTTGTTCTTCTGTTTGATATTTGTAATACCAAGCTGAATCATCTTTAATATTATCTACATTTATTTGACCGTTAGAAGTAACTTTATCAGTATCATCACCTGTTCCACCATATGTATCATCTTCAAGTTCAAATACGAAATTATCAGGTTTTTTATCTACTGTAACATCTCCAAAGTTCTTAATTAATCCATTACCTGCAACATCAACTGATTTTACTTTTATATTTGTAAAAGTTGTTTCTTTTCTATTCTCAGCAGGTAACTCAAATGATGTTTGTCCGTTTTCAATTAAAACCCACTCACTCATACCATCATATTTATAATATACAGCCGAACCTGCTTCAGTATCATTTATATTTATTATTCCATTAGAAGATATTTTATCTGTTGATCCACTATCAATATGAGATCCACTTGTATCATCTAACAACGAAACAGTAAACTTATCAACTTTTCTATCAACAACAACTGTACCTATATTTGTTTCTTGTTCATTACCCGCATTGTCTACTGATTTTACTGTAACACTATTATAAGCTACTTCATTTCTATCATATTCAGGTAAAGTGAAGTTATCACCTTCTCCTCTTATCCATTCACTATTCGTTCCAGCTACAGTCTGTTCAACATCAATATATCTAATAAGGAAGTTTCCTTTATCAGAAGATGAAGAAGATGTTAACTCTAATTTGTCAAATGGAATATCAATATCTATTACAATCGTACCATCTTCACC
>JAAETO010000292.1 GCA_024228275.1 Arcobacter sp. | reverse complement strand
GTGAGAAGGGAAACAATCATAGATAAAATGCAACTTTACATTGCATTCATTTTTATGTGCTTTCGGGATTGAAGCACCAAAAAGTTAGGGACAAGGGTTTATACAGGTTTTTCTCACACGTGGTGAAACATATTTCGTGGCAAACTCGAAGATTTATAATTTCACTATTTATCTGATACAAAATTTATAAATAGCCCTCATATAAGTTATGAACATGATAGGGAATGATACGCTGAAGTGACACAGTGAATATGGACATGTATAATTTAATGTATAATAACAAATCTTTCTCTAAAGCCTTGAAGAAAAGAATTAAAGCCTTAAAGAATTGAAGCCTTGGGTATGACTTTTCCTGTTGACAAACAATATGCCTCAAATGCCTTCTTTGCTGAATCAAAACCTTTTACCAATTCATCAACTTTTCGAAATGTAAGATGCCTAAGCCTAAGCCTAAGCTAAGCCTAAGCCTAAAATGGTTATATTGAAGTTTGCAGAAAAATTACATGACATTTCTTAAGTTTAATTAAGATAAAAACTATTTAGTGAATAAGATAAATATTTAGAAAAAGGTTTCAATTTGAGGTTCGAATTTGTCATGAAATAGGTTTCACCACC
>JAAETO010000291.1 GCA_024228275.1 Arcobacter sp. | reverse complement strand
ATCAGCAGTTAGAAACTTAATGACTCAGTCTACTAATGTTAAAGCGGCTGAATCTATTATTAGAGATGTTGATTATGCAGCTGAATCTGCAAACTTCAACAAACAAAACATTATTTCTCAAGCTGGTTCTTATGCAATCAGCCAGGCAAATTCTGTTCAACAAAATGTTTTAAGATTATTACAATAATAACTCTTTTTAAACATTTTAAAAACCTAAGTCATCTTTGGCTTAGGTTTTTTTATGGCAAATAAAAGTAAATACAAAAATAATTTAAGAGACTATATGTAATAATATATTTAATAAATAAATTATAGGCTTTTATATGGCATACAATGTAATCCCAGAAGATATACTTAAAATTCAAAAAAAATTAGCAAGTTTTGAAAAAGGTTCTAGAAATTATAAAAAGTATTCCAAAATTCTTGCTAAACATATAAAAAAATTTACTATGAAAAAAAGAGTTAACTCCCATATTAAAACTATTGAAACAGTAAATGAGATTTCAAAAAATAAAGATCTAGATTAATCTTTAAAATTTTATATTACATTTTGCAATATAACTAAGTACTTTAAAAAAAATCTGATAAAATTCCAACATAAATTAAAAAGATATATATAAATAGGAAGTAAAAATGGATGATAATCAAAAGAAGTCATTAGACTTAGCAATTAAACAAATCGACAAAGCGTTTGGTAAAGGTACTTTAATAAGACTTGGAGACAAAGAAGTTGTACCTGTAGAGACAATTTCAACTGGTTCACTTGGACTTGATTTAGCTTTAGGAGTTGGAGGCTTACCAAAAGGTAGGGTAATTGAGATCTATGGTCCAGAGAGTTCAGGTAAAACTACCTTAACACTTCATGCAATTGCTGAGTGTCAAAAAGCAGGTGGGGTATGTGCTTTTATTGATGCAGAACACGCACTTGATGTTGTATATGCAAAAAATCTAGGAGTTGATACTGACAACTTACTTGTATCTCAACCTGATTTTGGAGAACAAGCTTTAGAGATATTAGAAACCGTTATAAGATCTGGTGCTGTTGATCTTGTTGTTGTAGATTCAGTTGCAGCACTTACTCCAAAAGTTGAGATAGATGGAGATATGGATGATATGCAAGTAGGAGTTCAAGCTAGGCTAATGTCTAAAGCCTTAAGAAAAATTACTGGACTATTAAATAAAATGAACACCTCTGTAATCTTCATCAATCAAATAAGAATGAAAATTGGTATGACAGGATATGGAAGCCCTGAAACAACGACAGGAGGAAATGCACTTAAATTTTACTCTTCAGTTAGACTTGATATTAGAAGAATTGCAACACTAAAACAAGCAGAAAATTCTATTGGAAATAGAGTCAAAGTTAAAGTTGTTAAAAACAAAGTAGCAGCTCCATTTAAACAAGCAGAATTTGATATTATGTTTGGAGAAGGTATATCTAAAACAGGTGAGCTAATTGATTATGGTGTTAAACTTGATATTGTTGATAAAGCTGGAGCTTGGTTCTCTTACAACGATGCAAAAGTAGGACAAGGAAAAGAGAATTCTAAAGTCTTCTTAAGAGATAATCCTGAAATTGCAAGTGAAATTGAAGGAAAAATCTTAACAGCTATGGGTGTAAATGATGAAATCATACAAGGTGAAGAAGAAGACGAATAAAAACTTATCATCCAAAGAGAATTAAAAATAAAATTCTCTTTGGACTTCCTTTTTTAATTAAAAAACTACAAATTCAATATAAATATATTTTAAAATTATTTTAAAAATAGTAATCAAAGCAATTACCAATGAAAACTTTAGTATAATGTCAAAAATTTACATAAAGTATAGGAGAGTTAAGTGGTATTTATTGATAACATATACGCAGATGAAGTATTAGACTCAAGAGGGAATCCAACTGTAAGAGCAACAGTTGTATTAAGTGATGGAACAAAACAAAGTGCAATAGTACCAAGTGGTGCAAGTACAGGAAAAAGAGAAGCATTAGAATTAAGAGATGGTGATTCTAGATATTTAGGGAAAGGTGTTTTAAAAGCAGTAGAAAATGTAAATACAACTATTGCAAATGAATTAATAGGACTAAGCCCTTATAATCAAGCAGAAGTAGATGCAACTATGAAAGATATTGATGGAACATCAAACTACTCAAATCTTGGAGCAAATGCAGTATTAGGTGTATCAATGGCAGTAGCACGAGCTGCAGCAGCTTCTTTAGATATTCCATTATATAGATATCTTGGAGGTGCTAATGCAATGACTATGCCAGTTCCAATGTTTAATATTATTAATGGTGGAGAGCATGCAAATAATTCTGTTGATTTTCAAGAATATATGATTATGCCTATTGGATTTGAAAATTTAAATGAAGGATTAAGAGCAACAGCAGAAATTTATCAACATCTTAAAAAAATCATTGATGAGATGGGTGAAAGTACAGCAGTTGGTGATGAAGGTGGATTTGCTCCTAATTTAAAATCAAATGAAGAACCATTAGAAGTTATTGTAAAAGCAATAGAAAAAGCTGGATATAAACCAGGAGAGCAAATAGGTCTTGCACTTGATGTTGCTGCATCAGAACTAATTAATGATAAAGGTCTTTATGTATTAAAATCTGAAAATAGAGAGATTACATCTGAAGAGCTTGTAAATTATTATGCAGATTTATGTGCTAAGTATCCAATTGTATCAATAGAAGATGGATTATCTGAAGATGATTGGGATGGATGGAAAATACTAACTGATGTATTAGGAGATAAAGTACAATTAGTTGGAGATGATTTATTTGTAACAAATGCAAATATTTTAGCTGAAGGAATTTCTAAAAAAATTGCTAACTCAATTTTAATTAAACCAAATCAAATTGGTTCAGTATCAGAAACGATGTTAACAATTAGATTAGCACAAAGAAATAATTATAATTGTGTTATGTCACATAGATCAGGTGAATCAGAAGATGCATTTATTGCAGATTTTGCTGTTGCATTAAATTGTGGTCAAATCAAAACTGGTTCAACTGCAAGAAGCGATAGAATCGCTAAATACAATAGATTATTAGAAATTGGTGCTGAAGTTGCTTATTCTGAATATTTAGGAAATCAACCTTTTTCTAAATAAGTATGAGAAAAAAATTTCATGAACTAAAGAAATTTTCGTTAATAGTAATATTTTCTATTGCTATTACGATATTTCTTAGCTATCATGTAGCAAATATTTTATTTGGAGATAACTCCTTAGAAGTATATAACTCTTTAAAGAATAAAAAAGAGTATCTTCAAGATGAAATAAAAAGATTACAAAAAGATAATGCACATTTACAAAAAGAGTATTTTGAACTAAAAAATTTGGAGCCTGATCAATGAAAACTTTATCATTATTTACACTATTTTTACTGTTATGTACAACATTAACAGCTAGAGAAAATCCTTTTGAAGCAACTAATGCTTATGAAGAAGAAGCCGCTAGAATTATTGAAATGCATGAAGTTGAAGAAAACTATTCAGAAGAATTGCAACAAGAACAACAGTACATAAATACCATGTACGAGAAAATGAATAAAGTTGAAGATGAAAAAAATATGATGGCAAAAGAAGTTGAAAAACATATGGAAAAACATATGAAAAATCACATGGATAAACCTACGAAAAATCACATGGATAAACATATGGAAAATAAAGAAACTTTATTAACAGAAGAAAAAGTAAAAAAACTTATAAAAAAAGCTCAAAAAGAGACAGAAGCTAAGACAAGAAAAATTGTAAAAAAAGTAATTCAAAAACCTAAAAAAGTTGAACAGATTGTATATGTTAAGCCTAGACTTGATGTAGTTCACGAAAAAGAGATTTTACCTTTTGTAAAAATTGAATATGATAATGATAGAATTGATATTCATTCAAAATATAAGATTCTTAAGAAGCTAACTTTACCTGGTAAAAATAAAATAATCTTAGATTATAAAGCAAAAGAAAGATTTTATACGAAAAGAGAGATTTTAAATTCAACTAACTTTACAAAAATTGCTATAGGGAATCATAAAAAAGATAAATTTTTTAGAATAGTAATTGAACTTTCTTCTAGTCCTGAAAGTTACGAAGTTACATATGATGGAATGTTAGTTAGTATTATTAGGTTGAATGAAGAGCAATAAAAATATTTATTTTTGATCTAATTTTATAAAATTAGATATAATTCTTATTCCAATCATCACAACTAAAACTTCTAAAATAGCAGCTAAGACAAAAGCGTAATAGTAAAATTGATCAATTGAGTGATTATGATAAGCTAATGTTGATACTGCAATTAAAAGAGTAAGTGGCATAGAATGAGAAAGTCCTATCATAAAGAATCTATTCCAACCAATATCTTTTATAAATAGAGTTGAACCAACAAGTCTTATAAATATCATTGCCCCTACTATTAAAAAAGCAGTACTAATTAAACCTTCAGTAAATAACGAATCTAATTCAAAAGATGCTCCAACAGATATAAAGAATATTGGGACTAACCAACCAAAACCAAAGTGTTCTAATTTCTTTGGTAATTGTTTATTATGTTCATCAAAAAATGTTGTAATAAAAGTTCCAGCGATAAAAGCTCCAAATGCTACTTCAAGATGTAAATACATCATTACTGTTATCATTAAAAAGAAGATAGTCATAGATACTCTAATATCCTGCTCTTGATGATCATTCTCCGGCATTAAAAATGCTTTTATTTCTGGATACCACCATACAAGATTATGAAATAATTTGTAAATAAGTAACATTGATATTAAAAATACTGTAAATAAAAACATTGTTTTATGAAATTCAAAAGTTAAACCAAATTCTAAAGCTGCTGAAACAGTTGTTAAAGCAAAGATTGAAACAATTTCACCAATTACACCTACAGTAAAAGAGAGGTTTATCCACTCAACATCTCCATACTCTTTTTTTAAAGCTGCTAATACACCTATTGAAATAAGAGGTAAAATTACAAGAAATATATAACCTATATCAAGATAAAAAGTAATAGCAGCTGACAAAGAGAAGAGAATTACATTATAAAAAATAGACTTTTTTAATAAACTTATAGAAATATTAACAAGTTTTTTTAAATCAACTTCAAGTCCAGCTAAAAACATAAGATATAAAAAACCAAGTTCAGCAACTTGTTCTAAATATGTATGTTCTACGATAAATGCGAAGTAAGTAGCTACGGCTCCAAGCATTATTTCAACAGTAATAGTTGGTAGTCTTAAAAGTTTAGAAATTAAAGGCGAAGAAAAAATAATTAAAGATACTGAGATTATAATTAATATTTCTTCGCTCATTAAATGTCCTAATTATTAAAGTAAGTTATTGTTTAGCGTCACATTGTTTAGCTATTGTAAAACCATGAGCTTCAATCTCTTTTATATCATCTTCCGCTGTCTTACCTGCAGTTGTAAGATAGTCACCAATAACTACAGAGTTTGCACCTCTATTTAAACACTCATATTGTTCATCACCAAACATAACTTCTCGACCACCTGCAATCATAATCTTGTGAGCATTTGGAACCATCTTTCTAGCAAGAGTTATCAAATCAAAAGCTTCCTGTTTTGAAATTGAGTTCTTTACTAAAGGTAAAGCTTCATTTGGATGAAAAAAGTTAATTGGAACATTCATTGGATCTAAAGAAGCAATTGATTCAAGCATTGAAACTCTGTCTTCTTGTGTTTCTCCTAGCCCAAATATTCCTCCACAAACAAGTTTTAATCCAGCTTCTTTAGCATTTAAACATGTTTGATATCTATCATCCCAAGTATGCGTTGTAACAATACTAGGATAAAAATCTCTTGATGTTTCTAAATTATGGTTATAATTATCAACACCAACCTTTTTTAACTCTTTTAATTGTTCTAAAGAAGCTGTTCCATTACATGCAATAATTTTTAAACCTAACTTCTCTTTTTTTACTGCTCTTGCAGCTTGACAAACAAACTCTAATCTTTTGTCAGTTAAACCTTTTCCAGCAGTAACTAAACAAAAACCAATAGCCTTATTTTTTTTAGCCTGTATTGCTTCTTTTACAATTTGATCAATATCTTTTCTTTTATATCTATTAATATCAGCCTTATACTTTACACTTTGTGTACAAAATTTACAATCTTCGTTACATGTACCGCTTTCTATGTTACAAATAGCACATAAAAAAATTTCTTCTTTATCTTTCATATCTTCTCTCTATTTTTTTAAAATCTTTTTTTGTTAATTCCCTTGAGTAAAAGTTAATTATATACTCATTTTCTTTAATCTCTAACATCACACACTCAATACTAGGTTTTTCCCTAGCACAGACTTCTCCTGGATTAATAAACAAAGTATTAGCCTTTAATTCACACTCAAACATATGAGTATGTCCAAATATTATGACATCTGAATCTGCATTCATATAATAAGGCAAATGCATTAATTTAAAAGTTGTATCTTTTATTTTAAAATGATAAGGCTCTTGCTTAATATTATATTTATTAGACAAAGGAATCAAAGACATATCATTGTTACCAAATACACTTACATAAGTTAATCCAGATTCCTTAAGAAGTTCTAGATTTTTTTCAATACACAAGTCTCCGGCATGAACTAAATATTCGCAAGAATTATCTTTTAAAAGTTCTATTACCTCTTGGGTATAGTCACTTTTATAGTGACTATCCGATAAAATACCAATTTTCATAATCTATTTCGTAGTTTTTTTTGCTGGCTCTTTTTTAGCAGTCGTTTTCTTAGCCGTACTTTTTTTAGTACTAGTCTTTTTTGCAGCTGTTTTTTTAGCAGGTGCCTTTTTAGCAGGTGCTTTTTTAGCTGTAGTCTTCTTGGCAGAACCTTTAGACTTTGGATCTTTTTCAATAATTTCTAAAGTCTGTTCTAAAGTTAACTCTTCTGCTTCTAAACCTTTAGGTATTTTAAAGTTCTTTCTACCTTGTTTAATATATGGTCCATATCTTCCAATTAGAATATGGATATTCTCTTCTTCAAATATTTTTATTGTAGCCTTTGCTTTTGCTTCAGAAATCTCTTTTATTACCTCTAAAGCTCTTGGCAATTCTATAGTATAAGGATCATCTGTTTTTAAAGAGAAATAGTTAGTTTTTATTTGTAAATATGGTCCAAATCTTCCAATATTTGCTTTTATATCATTACCTTGTGCATCTTGTCCTACAACCCTTGGAAGAGTAAATAAAAATAGCGCTTCTTCTAAAGTAATAGTGTCCATATTTAAATGAGCAGGAATAGCTACAAATTTTGGTTTTTCTTCATCATCTTTTGTTCCAATTTGAACAAAAGGACCAAATCTTCCTACTCTAGCACTCATTGGCTTACCAGATTTTGGATCAATTCCCATTTCTCTTATCTGTAAATAATCTTCTTTATTTACACTCTCTTCTTTCTCAATAATAGTCTTCTTAAAGTTTCCGTAGAAATCTTGCATAACTTGTTGCCAGGCAATTTTACCCTCTGCAATATGATCAAACTCTTCTTCAACACGAGCTGTAAATCCTAAATCTACAATTCCTGAAAAATGATCAACTAAAAAACTATTTACAATTTCACCTGTTGGTGTAGGTGCAAGTTTTTTGTCTTCAGTTTTAACTACATACTCTCTTGCTTGAATAGTTGAAATAGTAGGAGCATAAGTTGAAGGTCGTCCTATACCTTCACTTTCAAGTTTTTTTACTAAAGAGGCTTCGGTATATCTTGCAGGCGGTTTAGTGAAGTTTTGTTCGCAATCAAGTTTATCAAGATTTAAAACAGTACCTACTTTGATTGTAGGTAAGATTTTTTCAGAGCTATCTAATGCAGATTCAGGGTTATCACTTCCTTCAGTATAGGCTTTCATAAACCCAGCAAATACAATTCTCTGTCCTTTTACTTGAAATTCATACTCTTTATCTTTTCCAGCAGTTATTTTATACGTAGTATTAGCTATTTTTGCAGCTTGCATTTGTGTAGCAAGTGTTCTTTTCCAAATAAGACTGTAAAGTTTAAATTGAGAGTTATCAACATAGGCTTTTATATCACTAGGCTTTAATGCTAAATTAACAGGTCTAATTGCTTCGTGGGCCTCTTGTGCACCTTTTGCTTTACTTTTATAAGCTCTTGGTGTACTTAAACTAAAATCTTTTCCATATTCAGCTTCAATAACTTCTTTTGCTGCACTTGTAGCAACTTTTGAAAGATTTAAAGAATCAGTTCTCATATAAGTGATTAAACCACCCGTATGATCTGGAATATTACCTACATTTCCTTCATAAAGTTGTTGAGCAATAATCATTGTTTGCTTAACAGAATAACCTAACTTTCTACTAGCCTCTTGTTGTAAAGTTGAAGTTGTAAAAGGAGCAGCAGGATTTCTATTTGAATCTTTTTCTTCTATATTAGTAAGCTCAAAATTTCCTTGATTAATTGAAGTTTCAATCTGTTTTGCTTCTTCTTCATTTTTTACTTTTTTTACTTTACCCTCTATTTTTGCTAATTCAGCTTTTAAATTAGGGTTTATAAAATCAGCTTTTATTTTCCAAAATTCTTCAGGAATAAAAGCGTTAATCTCATTTTCTCTATCAACTATAATTCTTACAGCAACACTTTGAACTCTACCAGCACTAAGACCGTATCTTACTTTCTTCCATAATAAAGGTGAGAGTTCATATCCAACAGCACGATCTAAAATTCTTCTTGCTTGTTGTGCATCTACTAAATTTTGATTTACTTCTCTTGGATTGTTAATAGCGTCTAAAATTGCATCTTTAGTGATTTCATGGAATACAATTCTTTTTAAGGGGTTTTTTTCTATTTTAAGTGCAGGGATAAGATGCCAAGCAATAGCTTCTCCCTCCCTATCTTCATCGGCCGCTAGGTAAATAGTAGTATCTTTATTTATCTGCTTCTTTAAATCAGTAATTACCTTTTTTTTATCATTTGAAACAAGATATTTTGGTTCAAAGTTGTTATCAGGATCAAAGCCTAATTTTGATTTTGGTAAATCTCTTACATGACCCATCGAGGCCATTACTGTATAATCAGAACCCAAAAACTTTGATATCGTTTTTGCCTTAGCTGGTGACTCTACTATTACTAAATTTTTCACTATTAGAAACCCTTAAAATATTTTCAATCTGAAAGTCTATCATAATAAAATTAAAAGCAATTAATATTAATATATTATTATTTCTTCTTGAAGATCTATATTAAATTTTTCTTTAATTCTATTTTTTGCCAATTTAATTAAATAAAGTGCATCTTCATATGTACCCTTATCTAAATTTACTAGAAAATTTGAATGAACTTCACTAAAAGCCATATCACCTTTTCTATAACCTTTTAGACCAACCTCTTCTATAAGACGCCCTGCAAAATCACCTTTAGGATTTTTAAAACATGAACCTGCACTTGGAGTTTGAGGCTGATTATCTCTCATTTTATTAAACTCTTTTAATTTATCTTTACAAAAACCAGTTTCAATATTAAAAACTACTTCATATACAATCGTATCTATTTTTGTATGTCGGTAAGAGTATGAAACATCTTCTTTTTTTATATAGCCATCTTTTGTTTTAATCTTATGTATATAATTAAATATTTCCCAAGATTTTAATCCAGCATTCATTTTTACCAAACCACCCATACTACCTGGAAGTTTTGCTAAAAACTCTAAATTTGCAATATCATGTTTTCTTACATAGCTTAAAAGTTTTCCAGAAGAAGTAGCACAACCAACATAAAGCTTGCCCTCTTCTTCTTTTATATAATCAAACTCTTCTCCTAAAATCGCAAATTTTGGAGGAGTATTAGATACAAGAAGATTATTTGCTCTTCCTATTATTTTATAATCATCAAAAGAGCCTATTTCATTTATGATTTTTATATCTACTACTGGACCAATTTTAATAGATGAATATCTTGAAAAGTCTACAGTTTTATACTCTTCTTTTTTATTTTCAATCACTTTGCTCTTAATTCCTCATATTCACTTGGAATAAGAAAATCTTTTGCACGTATTAGATTTTCAAAATATCCATGTTTATAACCTAATTCATATAGCTTATCTAAAGCTTCATATTGAACTTCACTTAAATTAACTGAATTATCATTTGCATATAAATCTAAGTATGTATCTAAAGTACTAGCATCAACTCTAATAAGGCCTTTTTCTAAAAGCATTGGAGCTAATACAGCTCTATTTTTATTTGCTACTTCTACTGCTTTGATTAGTGTATTTTCATAATCTATTGCACTATGAAGAGGAATTGATCGTCTTAAACACATTCCACCTAAAGGTAAAGGCAAACCTCCACCACTAAGCTCAACCCAAATATCCCAAATTTCTTTTTCAACTTCAAGTTTTTCGTCATAAGTTAAAATAGATTCATGGATTAAAACACCAGCATCAACTGTTCCATCTAAAACTGCTTGTTCAATATCTAAGAAGTTCATATATGTTATTCTAGCATCTGGATATGCTATTTTAAATAGTAATCCATTTGTAGTAAACTCCCCACTAAGTGCAACTTTAAAATTACGCTTTAACTTTGTTCCTTTTTTCTTTATAAGTTTAGGGCCATATCCTTCACCAAAAGAAACAGCAGTTTTTAAAAGAGCATAATCTTCTTTTACAAAAGGATATAAAGCAAATGAAATAGCACAAATATCGTATTGTCCTTTTAAAGTAGCCTTATTTAATGTTTCAATATCATCTGCAATATTTTCAAATTTTGCATCTTTTGGAGTAACCCAACCAAATTTAATAGCATAATACATAAAAATATCATCTGCATCGGGAGAGTGAGCAACGCTTATAGTCTTCAAATCTAATTCCTTAAATTTATTCAAATTTATTTAATATGCGTGATTGTATCAAGTTATGTATTACTTTTTGTTTATTTTAATTTAAAACAAAAAATATATAACAATATTTAGTATTAGCAAAAGAGAACAGTTTCAAACATATAATGAATTCTGATTTTATTAATATGAATGGTAAGTTTATGATAATAGTAATAAATAAAAAAAGCATATATTTAATTTACGAGCACAATTTTAGATATAATCTTTTTTTAATAAATACAATAAAACTAGGCTTCTACTTTGAATGAAATCACAGATATAACAAATCCAAATATAAAAGAATTTATCTCTTTAAAACAATCTACTTTAGACGAAAAATACGTTGTTGTTGAGAGTAAAAATGTTTTTAAAAAACTATTTTCAACAAATAAAAAAATTCATAAAGTTTTTACAACAGTTGAAAACTTAGAGTTTATAAATACCTATTGTCAAAATATTGATTTCCCAATTTTTACTGCTAATAACGAAATAATGAAAAAAATTGTAGGTCATAAAATACACCAAGGGATGATGGCTGTTATAGATAGACCAAAATATATAGAATTTGATGAGATAAAAGGAAATATAGTAGTTTTAAATGGACTTACATCACCTGAAAATGTTGGTTCAATAGTAAGATCATGTGCAGCTTTTAATATAGATACTCTAATCATAGATCAAAATACATGTTCACCTTTTATAAGAAGATGTATTCGTGTTTCAACAGGAAATTTATTTAATATAAAAGTATACAAAACTTCTAATTTAGAAAAAGACTTAAAGACTTTACAAAATAATAACTATAAAATCTTATCAACTGCAAATTCTTCTAAAGCGGTCAGTCTTCATAAATATTCATTTAAAAATAACTCTGCAATTGTAATAGGTAGTGAAGGTTATGGTGCAGATAAAAATATAATAAACTTATCTGATACAATTTTAAAAATTGATATAGATGAAGAAGTCACAAGTTTAAATGCAGCGATTGCTGCTTCAATAGTACTTTATCAAATGAAAAATACTATTTTATAATCACTCCTTAAAAAAAGGAGTGTCTAAAACATATTTTAAGATAATTTGTAAAGCTTACTTTTTATTAATATTAAATATCTTCTTTTCCAATAAACTCTTTTTCATTTGCATTTTCAACAATTGTTTTAGCAATTGATTTACTTTCGACTGCAATCTCTTTTGTAGTCTGCGCTATACTTGCATTTTTTTGTGTTTGACTATCAAGTAGTGTAATTGAACTATTTATTTGTTCAATACCTTGTTGTTGTTCTTGTGATGCTAATTCAATATCAGAAATTAATTCTATTGTTTTTGATATATTATCTTTTAAATTATCGTAACCACCAATCATATCATGAGCAATATTCTTACCATTATCTGCTTTGATAGTAGCATTTTTCACTAAAACTTTAATTTCATTTGCTGCATCAGTAGTTCTTGATGCAAGACTTCGTACTTCTTGAGAAACAATTGCAAAACCTTTCCCCGATTCACCTGCTGTTGCAGCTTCAACAGCAGCATTTAAAGATAATCTATTAGTTTGAAAGGCAATTT
>JAAETO010000290.1 GCA_024228275.1 Arcobacter sp. | reverse complement strand
CTTCAGACGAGAGTTTGGGCAGACTATATATAAAGTGCCTATTAGCATAAGTGGTTTTACCTGTCCAAATATTGATGGAAAAGTAGCGCGTGGTGGTTGTACATTTTGCGAAAATGATTCATTTTCACCAAATTTACAAGAAAAAAAACCATCATTTAAGCTAAACCCTACTGTAAAAGAAAATCCATTTTTACAAACACAATTACAGCAATTACAATTACAATTTGATGCAACAAAAGAAAGATTACAAAATAAATTTGGTTCTAAAAAATTTATTGTATATTTTCAATCTTTTACAAATACTTATGCCCCTTTAGAAACATTAAAAGCATTATACGAAAAAGCATTGAGTTTTGATGATGTAATAGGTCTTTCAATAGGTACAAGAACAGATTGTATGACAGACGAGATTTTAGATTTTTTAGAAGAGTTATCAAAAGAAAAAGAGATTTGGGTTGAATATGGAGTTCAATCTTTTTATGATGAGACTTTAGAAAAAATAAATCGTGGCGATGATGCTGCTAATATGAGAACTTGGATTAATAAGACTAAACAAAGAGACTTAAAAGTATGTGCACACTTAATTTATGGTCTTCCTGATGAAGATCAAGAAATGATGTTAGATACTTTTAATCAAACAGTTCAATTAAATGTAGATTCAATTAAATTTCATCCTTTGTATGTTGTAAAAAATACATTATTAACTAAAGATTTTAAAAGAGGACATTTTACTCCTATAACAGAAGAGTTATATGTAGACACTGTTGTTAAATCAATAAAGCAAATGCCAGAAAATATATCTGTACAAAGAGTAACGGCTGGTATTGATGATAGTACTTTATTATCGCCATCTTGGTGTAGAAATAAACATCAACAAATACAGAAAATAAAAAAGGCTTTAATCAAAGAAGGTCTAAAATACTAGGAAAGTCCTAGTATTAGTTTATTTTTAATATATAATCAACTACATTTTCAATAAAAGCATCATGTTTGCTCTCTTTTCTATAGGCGATATACAATTTTTTTGTTATTTTAGTATTACCTATTTTTGACTCATATAAAGTTTTATCTTTTAAAGAAGTTTCAATAGCACTTCTTGAAATAATTGATACTTCTGGAGTATCATTTTTATTAGAGTTTAATATATTATCAATTATTTCCCCTGCATTAGCAAAATCAGAAGTAAAATCAATAGAGTCAAAAGCACTTTTATTGGGCTTTTTCATTGATTCATTTATTATTAAACTTGAATTTAAGTCAGAATGACTACAAACCCATTTATATGATATTAAATCAGAAGTTTTAGAAGTGATAGGTAGTTTCTGATTTGAAAAAATTACTATTTCATCTTCCCTCCACTCTCTATAGAGAAGATCTTCATTTGCTATATAATTATCAACTAGAGCAATATCAATTTTCTTATCTAATAAATTTTTTATAACTTTATTAGAAACTGCAATATCAAGTTTAATACAACTATTTATACTCTTTTCTAAGTTTTTTAATAATTTAGGAAAAATATAATTTCCTATTATAAATGAGGTTCCAAATGTAATATCTATATCTTTTTTAATTATTTTTAAAATTTCTTTTTCTGCACTATTTACGCTTTTTTCTATCTTTTGGGCAATTGCATATAATTTTTTCCCCTCTATGGTAAGTGTTATTCCACTTTTCTTTCTTTCAAGAATTTTCATACCTAAATAATCTTCAATAAATTTTATTTGTTGCGTAACAGCAGGTTGCGAAATACCAAGTTTAGAAGATGCTTTAGAAAATGATTTCTCTCTTACTACAGTTAAGAAGCTTTCGATTTTTGCAAAATCCTTAAACATAATATATCCCCTAAGTTCATTAAATTTAATAAGGGATAATAACATTTATTTATAAATAGGAAATTAAGAACAATTATTAATTTATACAAATTATGATATACTTTATAATATATGGGAGAAGGAATGTCAGAAAATTTTTTATCATCATTAAATAAATCGCAACAAGATGCTGCTAAACATATTGATGGTTCATTGTTAATTTTAGCCGGTGCTGGTTCAGGTAAAACTAAAACTATTACAACACGATTGGCTTATCTAATATCTATTGGAATTGATCCAAGTTCAATTTTAACACTTACTTTTACAAATAAAGCTGCTGCTGAGATGAGAGAAAGAGCATTTGGATTGATAGATCCTTCGATGATTAATACTCCACCTTTACTTTGTACTTTTCATAAATTTGGATTACTTTTTTTAAAATTTCATATGACACAGCTAGATAGAAAAAACAATTTTATAATTATAGATAATGAAGACAAAAAAAGAGTAATAAAATCAATTAATAAAGAGATAACTACTTCTATTTTGGTTAGTGAAATTTCAAAATATAAGAATACTCTCTTAAACCCAGAAGAGGCTAAAAGAGCTGCTCAATTAAAAATGTATCAGCAAATTGCAGATGTATATGAAAAATATGAAGCTTATTTAGTAAAAAACAATTTAGTTGATTTTGATGATTTACTTCTTCTACCTTACTTGATATTATCAAAGAATAAAGAATTAGCTATAGAAACTAGTCAAAAATATCAGTATCTTATGGTAGACGAGTATCAAGATACAAATGAATTACAGTATAGATTATTAAGACTACTTTGTTCTACTCATAATAATTTATGTGTAGTTGGAGATGATGACCAATCAATTTATGGTTGGAGAGGTGCAACTATTAAAAATATTCTTAATTTTGCAGAACATTTTGAAAATACAAAAGTAGTAAAACTAGAAAATAATTATAGGTCAACTGATACAATATTAAATCACGCAAATCAATTAATTGAACATAATAGAGATAGATTAGGAAAAAAACTTTTAGGAACGAGAACAAAAGGTGATAGTGTAAAAGTTTACGAATCACATGACGAAAATGAAGAAACTAGAAAAATAATAGATGATATTAATAAATTAATACTTAGTGGTGAAAGCCCAAAAGATATGGCAGTTTTATTTAGAGTTAATGCTTTATCAAGATCACTAGAAGAGGGTTTTAATAGAGCGGGGATCAGTTATAAGCTTGTTGGTGGAATGAAGTTTTATGAAAGAGCTGAAATTAAAGATCTAATAGCTTATTTTAGAATATTAACAAACACAACAGATAACTTTTCTTTAAAAAGAATTATAAATAAACCTAAAAGAGGAATAGGAAAAACTACTATTGATAAGCTTGATGCAAAATCAATTGAGTTAAAAAAACCTATATTTAATATTTTAGAAGAGTATAGTGCAGATGAATTATCAGTAATTGTAGGAAAGAAAAATTCAAGAACTTTAAAAGTTTTTATGGCTTCTGTTATGGATTTAAGAGATAGTTTAAACGAATCAAAAATGAGGTTTTTAGATTCATTTGAAGATACCTTTGATTATAGAGCTTCATTTGATAATGTTCCTGATGGTTTTGATAGACAAGCTAATATTGACGAGTTTTATGGTTATATTAGAGATTATTTTATTCAAAATCCACACTTAAGTTTAGATGATTTTTTAAATGAAATAGCTTTAGAATCAGAAAAAGGTGAATTAACTGAACAATCAGTCTCTATGATGAGCATACACTCTTCAAAAGGTTTAGAATACAAATATGTATTTATAATTGGATTAGAAGAGGGTTTCTTCCCAATAGTTGGAGATGGAAGTGATATTGAAGAAGAGAGACGTTTAGGTTATGTTGCAATAACTAGAGCTATGGACAATTTAACACTATCTTTTGTTCATTCAAGATTTTACAAGGGTAAAAGAGCAATTCTATTAAAAAGTAGATTTTTAAGTGAATCAGGATTAATTAAAGGTAGCCTTACTATTGAAAAACATTCTTCATTTAAAAAAGGTGATTTAGTTAAACATAAAATATTTGGAATGGGAAGAGTTCAAAAAGCTTCAAAAGCTGGAAAAGATGATAAGTTAACTATAAATTTTGGTGGTACACTCCGAGATATATTATCTTCATTTGTTGAAAAAATATAAGTACAAAAAGAAATTATTGAATGCAAAAAAAATTATATAATAAAGAAGCGCTAAATAAATTATTAGTAGTTAAAAAACCAATATTTAGAAGTTCAAACTCTTATTTAAACCAAATCAAAAGAAAATACAAAAATAAAAAAGCTGGATTTAGCGGAACTTTAGATCCTTTTGCTTGTGGATGTTTAATAGTTGCCTTTGGTCAATATTCAAAGCTTTTTAAATATATGAAAAAAGTTCCTAAAAAATATAAGGCTACAATATGGTTAGGTGCAAGCTCACACTCGTTAGATATTGAAAATGTAATTGATATTGAAAATGAGAAAAAAGTTGATTTAAATATATTAAAAGAAGAGATTAAAAATTTGATAAAGACTCATGAATATATACCTCCAAAGTTTTCTGCTAAAAAAATAGATGGTAAAAGGGCATATGAACTTGCAAGAGAAGGCAAAGATTTTGAAATGAAAAAATCTTCAATGAATGTTTATAATACTGAGTTTATTTCATATAATCATCCTTTTATTACTTTTGAAGCAACAGTAAGTGAAGGTTCATATATTAGAAGCCTTGCTCAAATATTACTAGAAAAATTAAATCGTATTGGTACTTTGTCATATTTAGAAAGATTAAATGAAGGTGAATTTTATTTTGATAATGAAAAAGACTTAAATCCATTAGATTATTTAGATTTAGAAGAAAATAAATATACTGGTTTAAAAGAGTACTTTGAATTTGGAAAAACGATATCCTTAGATTATTTAGAGAATAAAAATAATGGTGAATATATAATTAAATTTGATAATTTTTTTAGTATAATCCAAATTGAAAATAATGAGGTTAAATATTTATTAAATAAGATATTGTTACCTCAAAAAATATAGCTTTTTATTTTTAAGGAATATTAATTGACAAGAAAATCATATGCAAAAGTAAATATATTTTTAAAAATTGCAGGACGTAGAGATAATTATCATGAGCTTGTATCAAGATTTGTTCGTGTACACTCATTATATGATGAAATTAGCTTTATAAATTGTAACTGCACTGAGTTTACCCTAGATGGTAATTTTGGTTGTGATACAAAAAAAAATACAATATATAAAGCCTATGTGCTTTTAAAAGAGTATGATAGATGTGTTGAAGAATATTTTAAAGAACATAAAGTAAATGTAGAAAAAAGAATCCCAGAGTTTGCAGGTCTTGGTGGAGGAAGTTCTAATTGTGCGACATTTATGATAATGGTTAATGAAATTTGTAACTTAAAACTATCAAAAATACAATTAGCACAAATTGGAATAAAAATTGGAGCAGATGTTCCTTTTTTTATATATGAATATAATAGTGCAAATGTTACAGGAATAGGCGAAGTAGTTGAAGAATTTATTGAAGAAAAATTAGATATTGAAGTTTTCACACCTAATGTTGAATGTAATACAGCTGAAATATTTAAAGAATTTTCTTCAAAATTTTATAAAGAGATTTCATTAAAAAATAAAAATAAATTATTAAATTTAAAATCAAAGGAAGCACTTGCATTTTTGTCTAGAAACGAAGCAAATGATTTATATATAGCTGCAATTTCTATATATCCTGAATTAAAAGAAATTAATAAAGCCAAATTTTATTTTAGTGGAAGTGGAAGTTCATTTTTTAAGGTTAATTATGAGTAAAAAAGAGATAAAAAAAAATTTAGTATTTAAAAATAAGAAGGCATTTCATGACTATATTATTTTAGATACATTTGAAGTAGGAATAGTTTTAGAAGGTAGCGAAGTAAAAGCTGTAAGAGATGGAAGAGTTAATTTAAAAGACTCTTTTGTAAGAATAATTAAGAACGAATTATTCGTATTGAATATGCATATAACACACCTAAGTACGGCACATGCTACGTACCGACCTAATGAAAGAAGAGATAGAAAATTATTAATGCACAGAAAAGAAATTGACAAGTTATTTGTCAAAGTTAGTAAAGACGGAATTACTTTAGTTCCAATAAAAATGTATTTTAATTCAAGAAATATTTTAAAGATGCAAATTGCAACTGGACAAGGTAAAAAACTTCATGATAAAAGAGAAGATCTAAAACAAAAAACTCTTAAAAGAGAAACTGAACAAGCCTTAAAAAATTACAATTAAATAATTTTTTTACTGTTTTTGTTATATTAACTTAATATTTTCTTAGGTATAATATTCAAATTATTTTTTAAACTTGTTAAAATTTAAGCTTTCCTTAGATAACATTAGATTGACAAGTGACAGAAAAGTGACTTTAAAAAATTTAGAAGGAGGAGATTGATGCAAAACGGTGCACTAATAGAGTATGATTACTCAATTGCAAAAGCCTTTACATTTGCAACAATTCTGTTTGGTATCATTGGTATGGCAGTAGGAGTTATACTTGCTTTTCAAATGGCATTTCCTGAGCTTAATAACTTTGCAGGGGAATATGGTACATTCGGTAGATTAAGACCTTTACATACAAATGGTGTTGCATTTGGTTTTACATTAAGTGGGATTTTTGCATGTTGGTATTATATAGGTCAAAGAGTTTTAAAAGTCTCTTTAAAAGAGTCACCATTTTTAATGACGGTGGCTAAACTTCATTTTATACTTTACTTCATCACAATTCTTTTAGCTGTAGTAACTTTACTTATGGGTATTACAACTTCAAAAGAGTACGCTGAATTAGAGTGGCCTATGGACATTTTGGTTGTGTTATGGTGGGTATTATGGGGTATTTCAATTTTTGGATTAATTGGAATTAGAAGAGAAAGAACTTTATATATCTCAATTTGGTATTTTGTAGCTTCATTTGTAGGAGTTGCTTTATTATACTTATTTAATAACTTGGAACTTCCAACAAGAATAGTATCAGGTTACGGTTCTTGGATTCATTCAGTTTCAATGTATGCTGGTACAAATGATGCTTTAGTACAGTGGTGGTATGCGCATAATGCAGTAGGTTTTGTATTTACTGTTCCAATTATTGCTATGATTTACTATTTCTTACCAAAAGAATCTGGACAAAATGTTTATTCATACAAATTGTCTATATTAGCTTTTTGGGGACTATTATTTGTTTATTTATGGGCTGGTGGTCACCATCTTATTTATTCAACTGTTCCAGACTGGATGCAAACAATGGGTTCTGTAATGTCTGTAATTTTAATTTTACCATCGTGGGGATCAGCAATTAATATGCTTTTAACTATGAAAGGTGAGTGGCAACAATTACAATCAAATACTTTAATAAAGTTCATGATTTTAGCTTCTACATTTTATATGCTAAGTACAATTGAAGGACCAATTCAATCAATTAAATCAGTTAATGCAATCGCTCACTTTACTGATTGGATTCCAGGACATGTACATGATGGAACTTTAGGCTGGGTTGTATTTATGGTAATGGCTGCATTATTTCATATGGTTCCAAGAATGTATAAAAGAGAGTTGTACTCAAAGTCTTTGATGGATACTCAGTTTTGGTTACAAACAACTGGTATTATTTTGTACTTTACATCTATGTGGATTGCAGGAATTACTCAAGGTATGATGTGGAGAGCTTATGATGAGTATGGTTCATTAGTTTACTCATTTATTGATACAGTAACTGTATTACATCCTTATTATACAATTAGAGCTGTTGGTGGTTTATTATACCTTATTGGTTTCTTTATGTTTGCATATAATATTTATAAAACTGCAACTTCAGGTAGAATACTTGATAAAGAACCAACAAATGCTACTCCAGTAGCCCCATAAGAAAAGGAGGTTAATTATGTTTCATTGGTTTGAACAAAGACCGTTTTTCTTTGCGGTATTAATATTTGTATTTGTATCATTTGCTGGAATTATTGAAGTTATTCCTGATTTTGCAAAGCAATCAAGACCTACAGTTGGTACTAAACCTTATAGTGTATTAGAATTAGCAGGTAGACATGTATATATAAAAGATTCATGTAATGCTTGTCATTCTCAACTAATAAGACCATTTAAATCAGAGACTGATAGATACGGTATGTATTCATTATCAGGAGAGTATGCTTATGATCGTCCATTTTTATGGGGATCAAAAAGAACTGGACCTGATTTATTAAGAGTTGGTAATTATAGAACTACAGATTGGCATGAAAATCATATGTTAGATCCTGCATCTGTTGTACCAGGCACAATAATGCCTGCATATCCACATCATTTTAAAAATATTGCTGATTTAGATACGGCATATGCTGAAGCATATACAGTTAAAACAGTATTTAATACTCCTTACGATCTTGACTTAGATGGTGACGGAAAAATTGATGTTGAGTTAGGTAATTATGAAATAGCAATTGCAAAAGCAAAAGCTGATGCAAAAGTAATCGCTGCGGATATGAAAAATCAAGCAGTAAAAGATGCCGTTGCAAACGGTCAAGTTCCTGAAATAGTTGCATTAATTGCATATTTAAATTCTTTAAAATAAGAGGATAAAATGGATCAAGAGACTCTATTAACAATACAAGGTTACGCAAAATTTTTTTTAATTTTTGTTGTTTTTGTTGTATTTTACTCATATGCTTTTTCGATATATAGAAGAGACAAAAAAGGTGAACGAAATTTTGAAAAATATTCAGATTTAGTTCATGACGATAGTATAGAGTCTAGTCCTCTGGAAAAAAGAGAAGAAGAAAAAGAAAATAAAGAGGAGAATAAATAATATGAAATCTATGGTTATAGGTGGAATTATTCTTATCGTCGCTTTAATGGCAGGAACTTACTTCGTTGCAGGTGATGCTTTTAATACGGATGATTATGTAAATAGTTTAGCAATGCTTGGAGCACTAGCAATTATTGTTATATCAGTATTTGTAGTCTTAAAGTATGTTAATCAAATGAAAAACGACACAGCTGGTGGTGAATTAGCTGAAGAGTCATGGGATGGTATTGGTGAGTATAAAAATCCAATTCCAACAGGTTGGGGTCTTGCATTTATTGCAGTTATAATTTGGGGAATGTGGTATATGACAATTGGTTATCCAACTAATAGTTTCTCACAAATAGGGCAATGGAATGAAGAGACTTTAGAATATAATAAAAAGTTTGCATCTAAATGGGAAAATCCAAGCAATGATACTTTAATTGCAATGGGAGAATCAACTTATTTAGTACAATGTTCTCCTTGTCATGGAATTGACTCAGAAGGGATTGAAGGTAAATCTCATAATTTAACAAAGAGAATTTCTAAAGATTCAGTAGAGTATGTGATTAAAAATGGAGCAAATAACTTTAAAACTTCATATCCAGGTGGTATGCCTCCTATGATGTTAACAGAAGATTCTGATATAGAAGCTGTGTCTTCTTATGTTGCAGATGGTTTCAAAGGTGAGCAACCAGCAATGTATGCTGCAGTCTGTGCTGGATGTCATGGTGTAGATGGAAAAGGTATTGCTTTTGTAGGACCAAATATAGTAGATTATGATGATGCAATAATAACTGCTGTTTTAACTGACGGTAAAAAAGCTAATATCGGTATTATGCCTCACTTCAAAGGTAGGTTAAATCCTACTCAAGAAAAAGCAATTGGTGCATATATTAGAAGTATAGGAGAGTAGTATGGCGCAAGATTCAAAGATGAATGAAAATGAAAGAGGTATATTCTCTTTTCTTCATGGTATTACAGGTATGTTAGTTGCAGTTGTACTTATTATATCTATAGTAGGGACATTAACTTACTTTTCTGTAAATGTACAAAAGAGAGAAGCTACTAATTTTTATAAAGTTAATCAAGATTTAAATGCACTTAAATTTGAAAGTTCAGACAATAATAGTCATTATGAACTAATGAATAAATAAAGGAAAAAATATGGAAAAAATTATTGGACTTTTATTATTAGCAACAGCTGCATTGACTCTTTATTTGTCTTTTTTTGATTCAGGTAGGATATTTGTAGGATAAATGAAAAAGTATACATTTTTAAAAATAGGAGTGATTTATTCTCTCCTATTTTTTTTACCAATAAATATTATTGCAAGTAATTTTATTTTAAATCACGATGGCTTAATTGATCCTAGAGCTATTTCAAAGATTGAAGAAATAGGAACTGAGTCAAAAAATAAATTAGGTGTAAATATCTATGTCTACGCTAAGCAATCTTTAGGGTTAGTAGAAAAAATGCCAACAAAAGAGAAAATTGATTTTATTAAAAATTATGAAGCAACTCTTCTAAAAGATTTAATAAAACCATATGTATTATTGACTATGGCTGTAGAAGATACTCATGTAAATTTAATTATATCTTCAAGTTTAAAACAAGTAGTTGATAAAAATGAAATTTTAAATGATTATGTTGTACCCTTACTTGCATCAAAAGATAAAAACTCTACTTATGCAAAAGCAAGTGCATCAATTTTAAATGGATATGCAGCAATATCAGATACAATTGCCAAATCAAAGAATATAAAGCTTGAAAGTAGTATTGGAAGCTCTGGAAAAGTTACTGGAACTATTTGGAGAGTGTTTATGTACACGCTAATAGTTGTAGGTCTTTTATTTTATATATATGCTGTATTAAAAAGAAAAAAATAGGATAAATTAAATAATGAAAAGAAATTATTGGCCACTACTTTTTATTGGCATTTTTTCATTTACTTTTATAATGATTGTTTGGACAGTCTATTCTGCAATAAAAACGCCAGTTCACGAAGATGAAAGTTTTTTAAAAAAATATCATGTAATGGATGACGAATTCAACAATGTTGTAAGTTCTAATACTAAGTTTAAAGAGAGATATAACTTTAATATAAAGATAAATGATAAGAGTTTACCTTTAATTATAAATGATGTCTTTTTATCACAAAGAGTAATTGAAGAAAAATCAAATCACAAAAAAATTTTTATAAATGGCAATAACAATATTGATATTGTTATAAAAGATAAAAATGGTATAATTCAAGAAAATGTGGATATCTCATTTAGAATATCTAGACCAACAAATCATAATAATACAATGGATTTTACTACTAAAGATTTTATATTTATGAATGATAAATATAGTATAAAAATTGATTTACCACTAAAAGGAAATTGGAATGTTACAGCAACTTTTAAAATTGGTAAAGAAATTGGATATCTTTTTATAAAATCAGATGCTATTTAATAAAAAACTTGTAATTTATCCTACTTCTAGATCTATTAGAGAGTATATTAACACTCAAAAGAGTTTAAATACTCTTTTGCCAAAAATATTAACAATAGATGAGTTCTTAAAAAAAAGTATAAATCTAAATGATAAAAAATATATAGATGAAGAAGAAAGATTTTTATATTTAACGCAAGCAGTTAAGAGTGTTAATTTAAATGCCCTTGGAATCTCTTCAAACTTTATACAATTTATAAAACAAAGTGAATATATATATAGATTTTTTTTAGAATTAGCAAGTGAAAATGTCTCTATTGACGAGTTGAGTTGTGAAGACACTTATGGTTTTTATGCTGAACATCTTGATATATTAAAAGTTATATATAATAATTATCTAAAAATTCTTGAACTTAATAATGCAATAGATAAAATAAATATCAACAAATATTTTTCAATAAATGAAGAGTTCATAAATAGATATGACTGTATTGATATTAACTTTGAAGGATATTTCACCTCTTTTGAATATTTGCTTGTTAAAAGAATTTCTGAGATTACTGAGCTAAAAATTAATTTTATTTATAATCAATATAATAGTAAATCAATAGAAAAATTTATTAATGATGGTTTTGAATTAGAATTAGGACATGAATATGAAATTAGTTTATCAAACAAAATAGTTTTAAAAAAAGAGAATATTAAAAAAAAGAACTCTTTTATTAGTATAAAAGCTTTTTCTTCAAGAGTAAATCAAATAGCTTTTATAAAAGAATCAATAGTTAACTTGGTTAATAGGGGTATTAATCCTTCAAATATAGCATTAATTCTTCCTGATGAGAGTTTTGCTACTAGTATATCTTTATTTGATAAAGAGGGCTATTTTAACTACGCTATGGGACTAAATATATATACTACAAGTTTATATAAAAATCTTGACGCTATTTATTTATATATGAATGATTCTGCAGTTAAAAATATAAAAAACTTAGAATTTTTAAATTTAGATAGAACATTAGTTGATGAACTGTTTTTAAGTAACTGGAGTAATAATTTAACTAAAAATATTTTTGATAAGATAGTTGAGTTCTTAGTATTGAATGAAAATAAAGAGGAGTTACTTAATAAATATTATGAATTGGTTTTTAAACTAGAGAGACTTTTTTTTAATACAGTTGAAAATATTAGCTTAAAAGATGCATTTAAAATTGTACATCAAAAGGTAGCGCAGATAACGCTAGATGACATAAACTCTGGTAAAATAACTGTGATGGGATTATTAGAAAGTAGACAATTACATTTTGACGCCGTAATTATTTGTGACTTTAATGAAAAAAATATTCCCAAAAGAAGTGTAAAAGATAAGTTTTTATCTACTAATATAAAACAAAGAGTAAATTTACCTACAAAATTAGATAGAGAAAATCTGCAAAAATATTATTATGAAAGATTAGTTCATAATTCAAAAAATGTATATATTTCATATGTAAAGAATGACAGTGAGCAAATTTCAAGATTTGCAAATTTATTATTTGATATAGATATTGATGAAAGAGTTTATGATAACTCTTATAAGCATATTTTATTTCAAACCCATAAACTTAAACATTTTAACGAAAAGATTAATTTAGAAATAGATTTATCAAAACTACTTTGGAGTGCAAGCTCTTTAAAAGAGTTTTTAGAATGTAAAAGAAAATACTATTTTAATCACTTAATTAAAATAAAAGAGCATGACATATCTTTAAAACCTAAAGCTTATGAGTTAGGGAATATTGTGCATAATTCTTTAGAAAGCTATTATAAACAAGATATTAAAACTTATGAAAAACTTCTTGAAATATTTAATCAAACAAGCCAAGATAGTAGAGTTAAAAACTCTTTTTTAAATTTAGATATTGAGATTTGGAAAAGAAAACTAAAAGATTTTTATGAAAAAGAAGAGCTAAGATTTGAAGAAAAGTATGAAATTGTATCTTTAGAAAAACCTTTTTTAATCGAGTTTGATGGAATAAAGCTTCGAGGAACAATAGATAGAATTGATAAAAAAGAGAATGAATATTTTGTTATAGATTATAAAACTTCAAGTACTTTAAAAGTAAGCACAAAAAGAACATATGAAAAAGCTGTTGATTTCCAATTAGAGTTTTACTATTTAGCTGTTGAACATATGTATAAGACATCTAATATAAAAACTTTTTATTATGATTTACATAATATGAAACTTTTAGAAGAAGTTGTACTTGATGAAAAATTAGAGCTTTTAAAGGAGATCTTAAAATCTTTTAAAACAAAACAAGTTGATTTCTCTAAATGTGAAAATAATCAAACTTGTTTGTATTGTAATTATAAAACTATTTGTAATCGTTAATATTTACTAATATAATATTATGTAGATTGAGCAATTAAAACATCTTCAATAATCTTTGTGATATCACCATCTAAAATAGCATCTACATTTGAATATCCAATATTTGATCTTGTATCTTTTACTTGCTGATATGGTTGCATTACATAAGATCTAATTTGATGCCCCCATCCAATTTCACTCTTTTCAACTCCATCTTTAGTAGCTTGTTGTTTCTCTAGTTCAAGCTCATAAAGTCTAGATTTTAACATTTTCATAGCACTGGCTTTGTTTTTGTGTTGAGATCTGTCATTTTGACACTGAACAACTACATTAGTTTCAATATGTGTAATTCTAATAGCACTTTCTGTTTTATTGACATGTTGACCACCAGCACCACTGGCTCTATATGTATCTATTCTAATATCTTTATCTTCAATTTCAATATCAATATTATCATCAACTTCAGGACTAACCATAACAGAAGCAAAAGAGGTATGTCTTTTTGCATTTGAATCAAAAGGAGAGATTCGTACAAGTCTATGTATACCATTTTCTGCTTTTAAGTATCCGTAGGCATTTTCACCTTTAATAATAAAAGAAACATCTTTAATACCAGCTTCTTCTCCATCTTGATAGTCAAGTAACTCTATCTTAAAATCTTGCCTCTCAGCCCATCTTAAATACATTCTATAAAGCATAGCAGCCCAATCTTGTGATTCAGTTCCCCCAGCTCCAGGATGAATAGTAACTATAGCATTTGAAGTATCATCAGGATTGCTAAGCATTACAGCAATTTCAGTTGATTTTATTAAATCTTCTAATTCAGAGGCTTCTTCATAAAGCATCTCAAAAGTATCTTCATCTTTCTCATCACTTGCTAGTTCAAAAAGCTCATTTGTTCCACTTAAAGCATCATTAGCTTTATTGAATTTAGATAACTTAGATAGTATTCTATTTTTTTCTATACCTATTTTTGTAGCATTGTCTACATCATTCCAAAAGTCCTGCTCTGCTTCAAGATCTTCAATCTCCTTTAGCCTAGAACTAAGCTCTTTCGGCTTTAAAATATTTTGAATATTTTGAAGTTTGTTATTAAGAAGTTTTAAAATCTGTGAATATTCATATGCATCCATAAATTATTTATTATCTCCAGTTTTATTATTATCTTTCAAAGTTTGAATATAAGAGTAAACATCTTTAAGTCTTTTTGTTGTTAACAAATCAGAGTAAGGTTTCATGATAAAAGCTCTTCCTCTATCATATTCTCCTAGAGTATAATCTCTAATAGCTAGTTTCATATCAGTAAAACTTAAGTTTATAAGCGGTCTTGAAGTATTATGAGATTTGATATCAGCATTTTTTCCATGACATGATTGACAATGTCTTAAATAAATCTCTTTACCACTTTTAGACATTTTTAATTTAATATCTCTTTTTTGTATTTCTATCTCTTCTTTTTTTCTTGTTTCTAATTTTTTCATAACTATTTTTTCAATTTCTGCTTCATTTAAACTTGATAGAGTTTTATTATTTTTCTTAAAAATATAAATATAGTTATTTCCTAAAGAAGTTTTTTCAATTTTGATATCATCTACAATCCAACCATCTTTTTTCATATCTATTACACTTTTCTTTGATGAACATAAACCTCCATTTAAGACTGTTTTTTCTATTGTTATCATTGAAGTATGATTTTCTTTAAAACACATAGTTGTTTGAGCAAGAGTATAAGTACTTGTAAGTATTCCAAGAGCTATAGAGCTTAAAATTTTCATTAATATCCTTTTTTAAAAGGATATTTTAGCATAAAATATCTTAGTAAAGATTATTATGAGTTTTTGAGTAAAAAAAGGGCTAGAAGCTTAGCTTCTATTCCCTTTTTTTGAGTTTAGTATCTAATTTAGATTAGAAAGAGTATTTTAACTCTAATCTACCTTGGTTAGATTCTGTATCATTATTTCCAGCAGCATCTTTTTCAGCTATAGAGTAGTAAGAAGAGATGTTAAAGTTTGAGCTCATTGCATAAGATGCAGAAACTTTAATTTCACTTAAATCTGTATCAGCAACATTTGCAACTTTTGTTGTTCCCATTAAGTAACCTAAACCTAAAGAAAGTTTGTCAGTTGCAGCAATTGAAGCACCAAGAGTAATTATGCTAGTATCAGCAGTATTCATTTTTACTTGCGATAACCCAACACCATTTACACCAGCGTCATTTCCACCGTGTAATTCAGCAGTACCATTTTCACCACTTTTTCCGTATGCAGCAGAAAGACTAACTTGTCCAATTGTAGCAGCAGCAGTAACTTTTAAAGAATTAAAGTCATTTGCTCCAGAACCAGCAGTAGCATCATCTGCATCAGCATATCCAAAACCTAATGAAACTGGACCAACTGTTCCATCTAAAGCTACAGCAAAAGCACTTTTCACGTCTGTAATATCAGCATACCATAAAGAAGCATTAACAGCTCCAAAAGAACCAGCTACACCTAATCCATAAGTATCTTCATAGTTTTCAGTTGCATTAAAGTATGAACCAGTAAATGAAACAGGACCAGCAGGAGCAGTAACAACTACACCAGTTCCGTTATCAGAATCAAATAATGTTCCAGGAACATTTTGTTTACCAACATTAACAGTTGCAGCTGGTAAAGCAAATGAGAAGTATACATCTTCAAGATTAACTGAAGGTTTACCATCTTTAGCTACATTTGCTATATTAGCGTCTGCTCTATAACCAGCAGATACATCAACTTTAAATACAGCAGTTACTGTATCATTTACAGGAGCTTTAACATTTACTTCTACATCATAACCGTTAGTAACATCAGAACGACCATCTTTTACATCATTTTCAGTATATCTATATCTAGCCATACCAGATACATCTACACCTTTGATTGCTTCTGTTAAATCTGCAGCGTTAACTGAAGTCATACCTGCTACTGCTACTGCAGCTACTAAACTCATTTTTGCGAATTTTTTCATTTGTTCTCCTAAGAATATTTTGAAATTTAATCAGTAAAAATTGGATGCGCGAACAATTTAAAGTTTATACTTTAAATATT
>JAAETO010000289.1 GCA_024228275.1 Arcobacter sp. | reverse complement strand
TTATAAATAAATTTTTCTATAAGGTTTTTATCAATAAATAGTATTATATTGTTGTCACATTCTTTATGTATACAGGCAACTTGATTTTTTAATTCATATGTATTTTTAAAATATAAAATTATATCTTCTAATTTCAAATGTTATAACCTTTAATTGAATATTCTAAATAATAACTAGTATATGGTAATATTATTTAAAAGTATGTTAATCAAAAATAATAAATAAATAATTTAGTGTTTTGGTTTAATTTACTATATATAGGTATTTATTTAGATATTAAAATATAAATAATTTAATTAATTAATCAAATATTCATTTATTTATTATTAAATAAATTAATATGCTATAGCATAATAATAAATATGTTATAAGTAATTGATAAATTTAAAAATTATGCAACTATACTTGCAATACAAAGTAAATTGTGATGCAATTTAAAATGTAAAGCAAAGGAGTTTGTATGGAAGATGAATATAAGAAATGGTTGAGTCAGTATAGGAAAGGTTATATAGAATTATCTATTCTTATAATACTAAATTAAAAAGAAAATTTACATGGTCTTGCACTTATTAATTATTTTGAGTCAATTGAACTTAAAATTAATGAAGGCACCCTATATCCTCTTTTAAATAGAATGGAGCAAAATGGTTGGTTAAGTTCTAATTGGAATATGCCTAAAACGAAAGGGCATCCTAAAAAGGAATATAGTTTAGATAAAAAGGGTCAAAAAATGTTGCCAATATTATTAGAGGCATATGAGAAACATCACAAAAGTTTAATGAAAATTAAGGAGAAATAAAAATGAATTCAGAAACTTACATAAAAGAACTTAAAAGTTATCTTGTGTATATTGATAATAATACACGAAATAATATAATAAAATAGATACAAAGTTACATTGATGAAAAGAATCCAACTTATAATACTTTAGTTGAGAATTTTGGTACATCAGAAGAATTAGCTAATAGTTACCTTGAAAATATTCCACAAAAAGTACCTTTAAAGAGTACAATTATGAGTAAATCTAAAAAGGTTTTTCTAGTAATTGGAATAATATTTATCTTTTTATTAGTTTTTATTACAAGTTCTATTTATTTTTTTACTAAGGACCTATTTGATTATAGTAAGTACAATGCAGTAAATATAAAAACAAAAACTGATTATTCTTGGAAAACTGTAAATTATATTGATAATATTAATATCAATCAATCAAAAGTAGTTTTTTATTGGAGTGATGAAAATAATATTAAATATGCTTGTGAAAAAGATTCAAATCATAATATTAATGAAAAAGTTTTTAATATTAAGCAATCTCATTGTTACGTAATTCTTCCTAGAAAAACTATGAATATAAATGCTTATCAATCTAGTATTAATTTAATAGCTCCAAAAGAAAATATAAACTTAGTATTGGAACAAGTTTCACTTAATATAGCCCAAAATAATAATCCATATAAATACACTATAATAAAAAAAGAAAGTAATGTTGAAGATTTAATATCTAAAGACTCATCTGTGCTTATTAAACTTAATTTAACTCAAAGCCAAGTAAAAGAGTATGAATATTAAGAAAAGAGTTATCTCTTTTCTTAATATAAAAATATAATATTTAAATATTTATTAAAATATTTCTATTAAAATGTTCTTATTAAAATTTCATTAGTTGTCCGTTTTGGTACACAATGAGAATCATTTTCATCTCTATAATAATTAGTGTCATCAAGTTTTACTTTTACTATTTCAACATTTTCACAAGCAACACCTAAAGCAATACCTAATATTGGTTTAATATGATTAGGTAAAGAGAAAATATTTCTACATTGCTCTTTATCAATTGAAGCTAAAGGACAAGAATCATATCCTTTTATTTTTGCAGTTAACAAAATTGTTTGTAAAGCAATTCCACAATCAAACATTTCAAACCCATCAATATTAGTATCATTTAGAATTATAATATATGCACTTGGTTGTTCTTCTTCTTTTTGTTCCCAATCTCTTAAATGAGCTGCCCAGGTAACATTATTTGATATATCCTTTACAAGGTCTTTATTAGTAACCGTAATATATTTTAAAGGTTGCATATTTTTAGCACTTGAAGTATTTGATACTACACTTATTATTTCTTTTAATTCAAGATCGCTAATGTTTATTCCAGGTTTAAATCTTCTAGTACTACGCGTAGATTTTACTAAATCGTAAATGTCTTCATATGTCATAATAGTTCCTTATTATTAAATCATATCAAAATTTTGATAATATAAAATTAATATTTAAAAAAACATTGGACAAAGTCTTATCTTTTATTATAATACTCTTGCATAATATTTAAAGATTTTTTATCTTTTGAAGTTCCTCTTTGTTCAAGATGATGTTTAACTCTTTGATATCTATTTTGATTAAAGTTTTCTCCAACTTTTGATTTAGCTGATATACTTGTAGGCATAAGTTTAAATACTCCTGTTGCATTTATAGCTTTTTCATATATTTTGTCTTTTAATGGTATATATTTACCTTCTTTTTGTAATTTTTTCATTAAAGATTCTAAAGCTTTAGCTTTTTCTTCATAATTAGTTACTATTACAATTTCTCCTTCCATTATTACAGATCTAAAAAGATGTGTTGCTGGATAAGCCTTATTATCATTTGTACTAAAATATGATGGAAGTACAGAAAAAGATTGAACTACACTAAATGATGCAAATGAATTTTCTTTTAAAATATCAATTTTTTTTCCTTTTTTTGCACCATGAAAATAAATTTCTTCATTTACTTTTACAAAATTTATAGGTAGAGAATAGGGCTTATTATCTACGCAAATAGCTAAAG
>JAAETO010000288.1 GCA_024228275.1 Arcobacter sp. | reverse complement strand
TCGTCTATTAAAAAGAGAGTAAATATGAAAAAAGTTTTGGGACTACTTTTATCAACAATTTTTTTATTTGGATTTTTTTCTTGTTCAGAGGTTAAGGATAAACCAAACAAAACTATTAAATCAGAAATACTAAATAATAAGAATAGCTCCTTTTATATTGATTTCAAGAATTACACTTCAAAAGATAAAAAATTGCCTATCGGAATTTTTGATTCCGGAACAGGTGGCTTAACTGTTCTTGACGCAATAATTAACTCAGATAATTTTATTAATGCATCAAACAAATTTCAACAAGTTGGTGACAAAAAGATAGACTTCTTAAATGAGTCTTTTATTTATCTTGGCGATAAAGCAAATATGCCATACGGTGAATATGCAGGGAACAATAAAACTGATTTACTCAAAGAACACATTATCAAAGACATTCAATTTCTTCTTGGAAATAATTATTACTCAACTCAAAATTCCAAACAGCCCGAAACCGATAAAAATAAAATTAAAGCAATTGTTATTGCATGTAATACAGCTACAGCTTATGGTAAAAATGATATTGAAGATTTTATAAAAAAATCTGGTCTTGACATGAAAGTTATTGGTGTAATTGGAGCTGGTGTAAGAGGTGCTTTAGAGAATATTGACAAAG
>JAAETO010000287.1 GCA_024228275.1 Arcobacter sp. | reverse complement strand
TATTGCATCTTGCTCAGCAACATCCCTTTAATGAAATGATCTTCCCCAACCAACTCTTACACGTTGTTTAAAATGATTAGCTTTTGCCCTGTATTGCCAACTACCAGCATGTTATCTCTTATCAATTGTGATATAATAAACCCTATTGCCAGATATTCCATTCCAATAAGTAGTTGTTCTATCTCTTATCCATTCATGTTCTATCCATTCCTCAATCTGATCAACGTATCCTAGTGCTGAACCTGCAATTCTGACTCTTGGTATATCGGGATCGTCGTAATGCTCCCATCCATTTACATTGAAGGCTGATAAAACCATATAAAGAATAAAAAGTTTTTATACCATTGTAATTTGAATAAAAATCAAATAAATTAATTACAGTTTTAAAGTGAAATTGTGATTAATAAGATTTGGAATGTTTGGATGTTTTTTTCTAAAGAAATGGTTGTTATAATAATTGTGATTCAACATATTCTTTAGGAAATATTGGTAGTGGAGATATTGGGCAACCAAAAGAGGGTTGTAGTCATTGTGCTGGTGAAGCAGTTGCGAAAGTTTGTGGAGTGACCGGGACTAAGATGGCAACATATCGAAATCCGTGTACAATGAGATGCTGGGGAGCACATTTAGGATATGAGGGAGATTGTATGGAAGTTGAAATGCGTGCAATATATGGACCATCATAAATTAATTTATCGTATTATATTGATTATATATAAATTATTAAAAACTAAATTGAATTTTAATAAAAGCATCTTTAATAATTATTTATTCTAAATTATTATCTTGTGAACTGAGCTCAAAAAAATTCAATTGATTGTTTTCAAATTCAAGTGAAATCTGTTCGTCTGAATCAATGAGGGTTTAATTATTCAAAAAATTATTTGCCCATTTATTTGCATATTTGGAAGGGTGGGAGACCAAAATTTCAACAATTCCATAAATATATTATTAATATGAATTGCTCTTTTAATTAACGTATTAATAAAGTTTGGTGAATTCATGAGCTTCTTGTTTTTTTTCCCAAGATGTTGTCAAATTGCGACAATTTCTTTTTATTTCTTTTTTGATAAATTCAACCATATCATATAAACCAGGTTTATTCAAATAAGTAAATTTTTCTAATCAAGAAAATTATTGTTCTGCGACATTGTTGGTTAAATGTCGAGAAATTGGATTCAAAACATATTTTTTGAATCTTGCAGTTTTGTCAAAAAATAAAAATTTGATATAATCAATTAATTTCCTTTCAACATCACTCTGGCAATTATCTTCTAACAATCTAAAATGAAAATTTTTGTTGAACTTGTTTAAAAACATTGAAATTCTTAAAAATAATTGTATGATATTTCGGCAAGGAATTACTTTTTTTGGATTTTCACTGGTGATGCGCAAGATCTTCAAAAATTTGGCACTATTCTTTGAAATTATTTGTGCAAAATGAAAAAAACATGTTCTGACATTTGTTTTTTTTTCTTCCAAAGCCTACAAAAGTGGAAGCTCAAAATCACAATGGACAATTTGGTTTTTTAATTTCATATCATAAACTTCTTCAAACTTGCCAAAAATTCAATAATAATTTTTCGTTCACAAATCGTTGGTCATAACGTAAAAAAGAGAGACACTTTTTGTTTTTTTTGAACAAGCATTAATAACAAACAACTAAGTTTTTGGTAATTGTAATCTAAATCCTGTCCCATCCATAAAAAATTCGGCAAATTTATTGTCAAGAAGTTCTATTATTTTATTAGAGTAGAAATATAAATTGAATCTTATTTTATTTTTATCATCTAAAGATACGTCAATCTCTTTTAACAAATTTTCTTTTTGGCCAAGGTCAATAATGCTAATTAAAGATATCATTTTACTTGCCTTCTCATTTTTAAATTCCAGTTTTTGAATTAATCCCTAAAACTCCTTTAATAATTTTGGATGATATTATTAATAAAAATCTTGTGCAATAAGTTTCTATTTTTTTTTAAATCTCTTTAGTTGCAAATTGAAGAGATCATTTTTTTCAAAAATGTTTTAAAATTCATCAATTTGATTTCGCGAATTTAATAACAGCTGTTTTTTTAAATGTGCTTGTGACCCAGTATTAAAATATTCAAATATAAGATTTATTAATTTGATATCATTATTGATTTTTGGACGGTTTTCTTAAAAAAATAAAAGTTCTTATTTTATGAAATCTAACAATCTTTTAAATCTTTCATTATTTGTTTGAATTTGTGAATTTTATAATTTTATTTGTTTTTCATCATTTTTGAATATTTTTTTTTTATCTTTCGAAATCTATTTATCTGTTGTATAAGTTTTAAATTTCATTCTTTTGTCAATTTGATAATATGACTTGTCAATTAAATTGTCCTAGATTTAAAGATTTTGATGTTTTATGTTTGAATATCCAGATTGCTTGTATTTTAATAAAATTTTTATTTTTAAACATGGGTTGTTGGCAATGAGATACTTCATAAAATTGGTTTGGTTTTTATTTGGTCTTAAAAGGACATCAATGGCATTTGATCTGAATATGCTGTTAATTAAAGTTTTTTTTTTTGAAATTAATAAATACACATATATTCATTAAGTTTTATCATGCTCCGTTATATCATAATCATAAGTATTTTAAACTTCTTTTCTTGAATAGTTTATTTTCTATTTGAAGAAAAAAAAAAAATTTGTCGATTTCTTTCTTTACATGTAATATTATTATATGTTTTTTTTTTTAAATATTTTCATAATGAAAAATTTTGTTTTCCCTCAACTTTCACCTGCTATGAATTTTAAAAAAAGTCGTTAATGGAGCCTTTTTTTTTTAGGTGACAATGCAAAAGAATGTCCTAATATTTCGTTAATACTGCTTCTCTAAGCGTAAAAATTTTTTGGGTTTTGGGGAAAAAATGATAAATAAATTTTTATTAATGGCTCTTAGAGCAAAAAGTCGTTAATGAATCGATAGACAATATTAAGATCTTTAATAAACCTCTTTTTCGATTTTTCAATTTTGAGATTTTAAATGGACAAAATATATATTACTGAAAATATGGCAAATGATCCTTTGCGCGTTTGGGGTTTGGGGTTTGGGGTTTGGGGTTTGGGGTTTGGG
>JAAETO010000286.1 GCA_024228275.1 Arcobacter sp. | reverse complement strand
TCAGTGCTGTTTGATGGCCAGACCTTAACGCAGAGCGATACGGTATCGTTTACCACGACCAGTTCCATCGGATGTGACAGTGTGGTGACCTTATACTTAACGGTACTTCCGATCAATACAGAGACAGTTCAGGATACGATCTGTGCAGGAGAGATATATGCGTTCAATGGAAATCAGTATGGATTAACGGGCACGTATGTGGATACGGTAGCGGGCAGCAATGGTTGTGACAGCATAGTGACTTTAGAATTGGTAGTCAATCCGAGTGTAAGCTACGCCTACGCTACGACGATTTGTGATGATGTGACCTATGCATTTGGTGGGTTGCAGTTAGACAGTACGGGCACGTATGTAGATACGCTAGTGAGTTCCACAGGCTGCGACAGCATATTGACGTTGAACTTGACGGTCAATCCGACCTATAGTGTAACGGTAGATGCGCAGATTTGTGAGGGTACGACCTTTGGTTTTGATGGCCAGCAGTTGGCTAGCACGGGCACATACAGTGCGGTATTCCAGACGGTGACCGGTTGTGACAGTGCGGTAACGTTGAACTTGACCGTGCTGAGCATCTTACGAACAGACTTGACCGATAGCATTTGTTTGGGCGAATCGGTGCTGTTTGATGGTCAGACCTTAACGCAGAGCGATACGGTATCGTTTACCATGACCAGTTCTATCGGATGTGACAGTGTGGTGACCTTATACTTAACGGTACTTCCGATCAATACGGCGACAGTTCAGGATACGATCTGTGCAGGAGAGATGTATGAGTTCAATGGAAATCAGTATGGATTAACGGGCACGTATGTAGATACGGTAGCGGGCAGCAATGGTTGTGATAGTGTAGTGACTTTAGAGTTGGTAGTTAATCCGAGTGTAAGCTACGCCTACGCTACGACGATCTGTGAGGATGTGACCTATGCATTTGGTGGGTTGCAGTTAGACAGTACGGGCACGTATGTAGATACGCTAGTGAGTGCGACAGGTTGCGACAGCATATTGACGTTGAACTTGACGGTCAATCCGACCTATAGTGTAACGGTAGATGCGCAGATTTGTGAGGGTACGACCTTTGGTTTTGATGGCCAGCAGTTGGAAAGCACGGGCACTTACAGTGCGGTATTCCAGACGGTGACCGGTTGTGATAGTGCGGTAACGTTGAACTTGACCGTTTTGAGCATTTTGCGAACAGACTTGACCGATAGCATTTGTTTGGGAGAATCAGTGCTGTTTGATGGCCAGACCTTAACGCAGAGCGATACGGTATCGTTTACCACGACCAGTTCCATCGGATGTGACAGTGTGGTGACCTTATACTTAACGGTACTTCCGATCAATACAGAGACAGTTCAGGATACGATC
>JAAETO010000285.1 GCA_024228275.1 Arcobacter sp. | reverse complement strand
TTTATCTATATTTTTTAGCTCTTCTCTTTTTATAGCAATTACTTTAAAACCCTTTAACTCAAAAAAACTTTTTAGATTTGTTCCAACAAATCCTGATGAACCAGTTATTGCAACTGTTTTCATAGAATACTCCTTTGAAATGATGTTTTTGTTAAATTATAATATAAAAGTGCATTATTAGTAATGTTTTTATATAAGTTTAAAAAGTATTGCATTAAAATTTCAGGATAAAAAGGAAATATTTTGATTAGACTTGGTTCAAACTCAATAACTCGAGCAATATTATTAAAAAAACATAAAATAGATTTTATACAAAATGGAGGTTCATTTGATGAAGATTCAATTACTACAACTGATCCTAAGTCATTTGTATATCAAGCAACACTTGGAAAATATAATGAACTTATAAAGAAATATGGTTGTAATGATATGCCACTTTTAGTTGCAGATTCTGTAGTTACTTCGCAAAATAAACTTCTTAGAAAAGCAAAAGATGCAGAAGACGCAAAAAGAATGTTAGAACTTCAAAGTGGAAGTGAAACTTCTGTTATAACATGTATGATATTTAAATCCAAAGAAAAAGAGATCATTGATATTTCAATTACTACTTATACATTTGATAAGTTCAAAGAAGATGATATAAAACAATATATAGAAAGTGAAGAATGTTTTGGAAAAGCAGGAGCAATTATGGTTGAAGGCTTTTGTAAACCTTATATAAAAACAGTTAAAGGATATGAAAGTACTGCTATGGGACTTTGTGTTGAGAAGTTAAAAAATCATTGCATATAAAGAAACTATACTTAGTAATGTTTATAATATAAAATAATAAATTAACTATAAAAAGGATATTCTATTATATGAAATTAATAATCCAAATTCCTTGTTATAATGAAGCCCAAACATTAGCAACTACCCTCAAGGCACTTCCTAAAACAGTAGAAGGTTTTACAGAAGTAGAATACTTAATAATAAATGACGGAAGTACTGATGATACTGTTAAGGTTGCTAAACATCATGGAGTAAATCATATAGTAAATTTTACAAATAATCAAGGTCTTGCAAAAGCTTTTGTTGCAGGTATAAAAAAGTGTATAGAACTTAAAGCAGATGTAATTGTAAATACTGATGCAGATAATCAATATAATGCAGATGATATTCCTAAACTTGTTCAACCTATACTAGATAAAAAAGCTGAATATGTTATAGGAGAACGACCAATTAACGATACTAAACATTTTTCTCCTATAAAAAAACTTCTTCAAAAAGTAGGTTCGTGGGTAGTAAGAAAAGCGAGTAATACAAATATACCTGATGCACCTAGTGGCTTTAGAGCAATGAGTTATGAATGTGCTACTCAATTAAATGTTTATAATAATTATACCTATACCTTAGAGACTATAATTCAAGCAGGACAAAAGAACATTGCCATAACATCAGTTCCTATTAGAACAAATAAAGATTTAAGGCCATCAAAACTATTAAAAAGTATGCCAAATTATATTATAAAATCAATTATTACTATAATACGGATATTTGTCGTTTATAAACCGTTTAAATTTTTTATGAGTATTGCTTTAGTTTTATTTAGTATAGGATTTCTGCTAGGACTTAGGTTTTTATACTTTTGGCTAATAGGTGAAGGTAGTGGACATATTCAATCTGTAATACTTTCTAGTGTATTAATGAGCATGGGATTTCAAACTGGATTAATTGCATTTGTAGCTGATCTGTTAGCTACAAATAGGAAACTAATGGAAGAGATAAGAACTGAAAAGTTAAAAGAAAATAATAATGTTTTTTGATAAAATATTAGAAAACCTATTAAAAAAAGATTTTACTCTTGACGATATCAATAGTATGATAGGACCTTATGATAATTCTTATTTAGTATACTCAAAAAATAAAATGATTAGAGAAAATGCAGCTTCGGGTGGTGCTACAACTATAATTTTGATCGAGTTGCTAAAGAATAATTTAATAGATGGTGCTTTAGTTTGTAAGAATATATTAAAAGAGGGAAAAGTAAGGACAAAATTTTATATTGCTACTACTAAAAATGAAATACTATTTTCGCAAGGAAGTAACTATGTAGCGACTAAATTTGTAAGTGAAGCAATACCTTTAATACGTGAATTTGATGGAAAAGTTGGAGTTGTAGGATTACCTTGTGATATTAGTGCACTAAAAAAAAGAGCTTTAAATGACCCAAAACTTGAAGAAAAGATTGTCTTAACTATTGCATTAGTATGTGGGCATAATTCTCAAACTAAACTAATAGACACTATTACAAATAAACTTGAAAATACTGCAAATTCTACTCTCAAAGATTATAGATTTAGAAAAGGTCTATGGAGAGGTGAATTGGAAGCAACTTTTAAAAATAAGCAGAAAATATCAAAACCTTTTTCTTATTTCAGTAACTATCAAAATCTATTCTTTTTTAGTCAAAAAAAGTGCTTATATTGTTTTGACCACTTTGGATATGATGCTGATATTAGTATTGGGGATGTTTGGACATATGATTTAAAAAAAAAAGGTATTAAGTTTAATGGACTAATTGCTAAAAATAAAAAAAGTTCTCTTATATTATCTAATATATTAAAACGAAATGTTTTGAATTTTGAAGAAGTTGATATCTTAAGAATTTTAGAAGGACAAAAACGAGCTGCTCCATTTCATTACAATATTTCTGCTCGACATAAAGTAGGAAAACTACTTGGTATTGCGATACCTGATAAGGTTAAGAAAAAAATAAAATGGCATGAGTATATTTCAGCTTTCATAGTCCTAATAAACTGGAAATGGAGTCAAAGTAAAAAATATAATAAATATATATTTAAAATACCTAAATTACTTCTAAAAATTTACCTATATTTATACAAAGGTTTGGAGAGTTTAAAATGAAGAAAGTGTCAATAGTTGGGGCTACTATTAGTGGGAATAAAGGTGCAGAGGCTATGCTTTGTACTACAATTAGAAGAATAGAAGAAAAGTATCCAGATTCTAAATTTTATATTTATTCTTATTCACCAAGGGAAGATAAAACTTTATTATCAAAACAAACTAATTTAACAGTATTTAGCTCCACTCCACTTTATTTAGTTTTTATATTATTTCCTTTAAGTATTATTTATAGTTTATTTAAATTTATATTTTTGGATAAGCTACTTTATTTATGCTTTCCATCTTCAGTTAGTTCTTTATCAAATAGTGATGTTTTAATAGATATTGCTGGTGTTTCTTATATGGATGGAAGAGAAATATTTCTTCCTTTTAATATTTTAACAATACTACCAGCAATATTACTAGGAACACCTGTAGTTAAATTTTCTCAAGGTATGGGTACTTTTAATAATTTTTTCACAAAAATTGCTGCAAAAATATTTTTATCTAAATGTGACATGATATTTGCAAGAGGTGAACTTACATATAAATATCTAAATGATTTTTTTCATCATAAAAAAAACTATCGTTTAGCAAGTGATGTTTCCTTTTGTTTTAAAAAGTGTGATAGTTTATCTTCTGAAAATGAAGAGTATGTCAAAAATGTTATTAAAAATATTATCAAAAATAAAGAAACATCGAATAATATAATTGGTATTTGTCCTAGTTCAATTGTTTATAATAAATCTCTTAAAAATGGAACTCAGTATATAAGTACAATATCTTATATTATTCAAAAACTATTAGAAAATGATTCAAATACAATTTTATTATTTCCAAATGCGACAAGAGAATCCTCTAATAATCTTAGAAATAATGATTTACCTATAATAAAAATGATTATTGAAGAGTTACAAAAAAAAGAAGTTAATATATCAAAGATAAATTATATAACTAAAGATATAAATACTGATAGTATAAAGTCTCTAATAGAACAATGTAATATAACTATTGTGTCAAGATTTCATGCTATGATAGCCTCATTATCTTTAGAAGTACCTACAATAGTTTTAGGTTGGAGTCATAAATATTTTGAAGTAATGAAACAATTTGATATAGAAAAACTTGTATATGACTATACGCAACAAGATAAAAATATTATAATTAATATTAATGAAGTTCTAAAAAATGAAATGATTTATAAAAATAAAATACATAAAATTCTGCCTTCAGTTAGAAAAAAATCTTTTACTCAGTTTGAGTATATTTTCGAAAAAATTTTACTAAAATGAACCACCTTTTTGATAAATTAAAATATCTTTGGATATTAGCTATCATATATTTTATAATTAAATATTTGTATGAAAACTATGAGTTGGTATTAAATACTATTAATTATATCCCAATATTTAATCTATTTATCGCATCTTTATGCATTTTAATTTCAAAATTTCTATTGTCTTATGTTAGTTTACTTTCAACATATTACTTTAACAAAAAAATATCATACACTAAAATGTTTAAAATATATAATACAAGCCAACTAGCAAAATACATACCAGGAAGTATTTGGCAATTTGTAGGTAAATCTACAGCTTACTCTATTGAGGGTCTGGAAAAAAATACAATTTTAAAAAGTATCTTTATAGAAATGTTATGGATAATTTCAAGTGCCACAATTTTTGGGGTGTTTTTAATATCAATAAATAGTACTTACTTAACTTTTGAATTAGTTGAAAAAAGTTTATCTAATTATTATATTTTTTATTTATTCTTATTTTTACTATTTATTCTTATTTTCCTCTTTAAATATAAAGAAATTAAAAGTTTTATTTCTATAATTTTTACTAATTACGCAATAAATATAAAAATATTATTAGTCTTACTTACTATCTGGTGCTTATTAGGATTAAGTTTTATTATTACATTGATTCCTTATCTTGAAAATACCTCAGCTAGTACTATTCTTTATATAATAGGACTTTATTCCTTTGCTTATTCTATAGGTTTTTTAATTCCTTTTGCTCCTGCTGGTATAGGAATTAGAGAAAGTATTTTGGCTTTAGGAATTAGTTCTTTATTGTTAAGTACTGATGCGTGGATACTAGCATCTTTAAATAGAGTTATCTATATTATTGTCGAGTTATCTATATCATTATTTTATATAATACCTAACATACTAAATAAAAAAGAAAAATCTAAGAAACTTTAGCTAATATTATTTACATAAATAAGGAAAAACTTTGTATCGTTCTAATCACTTATACCATAAGCAAATCAAAATTTTTCTTTATATCTTTTTTTTACTAATATTTTTACTGAAATCAATTAATTATTACAGTAACATAGATTTTAAAGACCCTCCGGACCAATATGCTCATCTTTCATATATTGAATATATTAAAAACTCTCCATTGCAATTGATTCCTAATTTTAAGGACATTAAAATAAAATATAGTCCACGTAATGATAATGGACAAATGAACTATTTATCCCATCCCCCATTATATTATTACTTAATGACCTTAGTAAATGATGATACCAATATTGAAAACTATATTAAAAGTCTCCAATCATTTAATATAATTATCTCTACATTATCTTATATTTTACTATTATATATTGGATATAATATGAAAGTAAATATATTATCTCATTTTGGTTTTTTAAGTCTAATAAGTTCAATTCCAATGGTCGCATATATTGGTGCTAGTATAAATAATGATAATTTAGCTATGTTATCGAGTATGATTTTTTTAATTGGTTTGTTAAAAATTTTTAAGACACCTAATTCTAGATACTCTTATTTACTTATTTCTATTGGCCTTTTGTTAGGATACTTCACAAAATTAACTGTATTTTTACTCATGTTTTTTACATTAATATTTTTACTTTTTTATTTTATAAAAAATAAAATATCAATTAAAGGAAACATAAAATATATCATAACATTAACATTTATTGTATTTACACCTATTATTTTTTACCAACTTAGTATCATAATTGAATATAATTCTATTGTACCATCTATAAGAGCAAGAAGTATGGAAGAATATGCAAATTCTAGATTTTATGTGGAAGAATCAAATAGAGTATTTTTAACTATATGGCAATGGTTCCAAAGACTAATAGCTTATTGGTTGACTGGTTGGTTTGGAATAATGTCTGAAGCTTCATTTATCAAAACTATTAGTCAAATTTTTAGTATTTTAATTTTACATTTTTTTACTATTTTAGCACTTTATTATAAATGTGAAAAAAACGACAGTTATTGTTTAGTAGGTAAAATTGGATTTATATCTATACTTATAGTTTTAAGCATACAATTTTATTTTTCATATAATTCACACTTAAGTACAGGCTATCTAGGCGGTCTACAGTCAAGATATTTTTTACCATATCTTGCAATATTTGCTATTTTATGTTCTTTGTTTATTAATAAAATAAACTCTAAAATACTACAAATATTTATATTACTAATATCTTTACATGCTGTTTATAATGATCTTTTGTTCACAAAAATAGTATTAGCATATTATTAATTAAACTTTAAAAATAATATATTTTCTAATAGAATAATTATAAAAAAACAATAATCCAGTAACCAATATTTTTGAAAGTCCTACATCACAAAACAATAACTCATGAAAAACATATAATAATAATAGGTTAAAAACTAAACTTGTAGTACTAGCTAAATAAACCATCAAAACCTCATATCTTTTTTTAAACTTTACTCCACTAATAAATACAAATTTAATACTTAAATAATAATTTACAAAAGTTGCAATAACAAAAGTAAAAAGTCCTACAATTAGATAATTATATGATAAAAATTTAGCAAATATAAAGAATAGGCCTACATCAACTATAGCAGCTGCTCCACCTGTAAAAAAATATTTAACTATCTTCAATGTTTTCCTTTAATAAATTATCTTGTGAATTCTATATTAATACAGCTTATTAAATTATTATTTTGATATAATCACTAAAAAGATATATTAGTGAAGAAAAATATAATAATAATTGGTGCTGGCCCAGCGGGACTAACTGCCGCATATGAACTTTCAAAAACTAACAAATATAATATAACTATACTAGAAGAATCAAATATCTTAGGTGGCATTTCAAGAACTGTAAATCATAATGGAAACAGAATAGATATTGGAGGGCATAGATTTTTTAGTAAAATCGAAAAAGTAAATAATTGGTGGAATGAAGTTTTAAGTGAAGATTTTTTAATTAGAGATAGAAAATCAAGAATCCTTTATGAAAGAAAATTTTATGATTATCCTATTAGTTTAAATAGCAATACAATAAAAAACCTAGGTCTAAATAGATTTGTAAAAATTGGATTTTCTTATGTAAAGTCACTTATATTTAAAAAAGAAGAGAATACTCTAGAAGATTTTTTTATTAATAGATTTGGATATGAACTCTATATTACATTTTTTAAAGACTATACTTATAAAGTATGGGGTGTACCTTGTAATAAAATTGATGCACTATTTGGACATCAAAGAATAAAAGGTCTATCAATAAGTTCAGTTATTATTCACATGATAAAGAAATTATTTGGTAAAGTAAATTCAAAAAACATTGAAACCTCACTAATAGAACAATTTAAATATCCTAAATTTGGACCTGGTCAACTTTGGGAAGATGTAGCAAGAAAAGCAATTGATAATGGTGTTAAAATTTTATTTAATGAATCAGTAAACTATGTATCAAATTCTAAAACAAAAATAAATAGTGTTCAAACATTGAATAATACTTATAAAGCACATTACATTTTATCATCAATGCCAATAAAGGATTTAATAGTATCTATGTCAAATACTCCTGAAGACATCTCCTCTTTAGCTTCTAATTTAGAGTATAGAGATTTTATTACTGTAGGCTTACTTGTGGATAACTTAGAATATCATAACCTAAAGGATAATTGGATATATATTCAAGAATCTGATGTTAAAATTGGAAGATTACAAATATTTAATAATTGGTCACCTTTTCTAGTAAAAGACAAAGATAACACTTGGATTGGATTGGAGTATTTTTGTAATGAAAATGATGATTTATGGGAAATGAGCGAAAAAGAATTTATTAACTTTGCAATTAGTGAAGTTGTAAAATTAGATCTCATTAAAAGAGATAAAATCCTTGATTCAATTCAAATAAAAGTTAAAAAAGCTTACCCCTCTTATTTTGGATCATATAATAATTTTGATACAATCAAAAATTATATCAATACCATAGAAAACTTATATTGTATTGGAAGAAATGGACAACATAGATATAATAATATGGATCATTCAATGATGAGTAGTTTTGAAGCAGTAAATTGTATAATCAATAATACTTCAAAAGATAAGTTATGGAATATAAATACGGAAAAAGAGTATCATGAAACTCAAAAATGATTTTTTAGAATCTATATTAACATACTCATTATTCTTATGTTTTTCTATTTTTATAATTAAATCTTTTGGAATTACAATGCCTGATGACGGATGGAGACATCTTTCAATGGCAATTAATCAAGAAGAGATTAAAACTTGGGGAAGATTATATGATCATAGTCTATATTCAGACTATGATCCTTGGTTTATGTGGCACAATTTATTAAGATTTATTCATAATTTTGTTGATATATCAAATATACATCTTGTTGTAAATTCAATTATTTACTCTTTATTATCATTATGGTATTACCTTGCTTTTTTAAAATTTACAAAGATAAATAAGATATTTATTTTAATTTTAGCTTTTTGTTTGCCTATGTTAAATATTAGATACTTTTTTTTAAGACCAGATGTTTTAAGTGGACTATTTATATTATATTTTTTAATTATTAAAAACAAATTTTTGCTTTTGTTTATATCATTTTTATATGCTCCCTTCTATTATATTTTTTGGTTTTTTATTACTTATTTTGGATATGTTTGTTTATTTTTAAAAGAGTATAAAAAATTTATAATCTTAACATTAGCTATGATATTTGGCTTTATTTTTTACCTAAGTTATGATTACGAAGGCTACCTTCAAATTATGCAACATGTCCTAAACAATGATGCACTTACACAAAATCAAACTGTAAAAGAGAGCAAAACCTTTATTGTTCCTATGGAAATAAAAAATCTACTTGGAAGCTCTAATTTATTGATACTTTTAGTATTGTTTTCATTACTTATTTATTATGTATTTAAACCAAAAAATATATTATTTAAATATATAATATTAATACTACCTCTATGCCTTGTTCAACTAAGGTTTTTAATCCTATTAGAACCTTTGATTTTTATTTTTATTATTAACACTATATATAAATCTTATAAAACAATTGAAGGAAATGATATTTCTTATTTTGTAAACAAAATTAAAATATTTATACTACAAAGAACATATTTTTCTAGTATTCCCAAAAAAGCTTATAATATTTTATTTTCAATACTTATAATTATATTTTTTATATTTGAGTTTAATCAAAAAAAAGAATCTTATAAAAATATTGAGAATATGCTAATTGAACTTTCATTTTTAAAAGAAAATGAATACAAAAATAAGAAAATACTTTTTACAACAATGAGTACTACTACTTATATGGCAACATTTTTAAATCCCTCTGGAACTTATATCCCTAGTTGTTCTCTTGGATGGGTTACATATCCTGATAAAACAAAAAAAACATATTTTGATTTATTAACTAATAATAAATCAATAGATATGCAAGGCTTTTATGCCTTCTTAAAGTTTAATAAACCTGACTACCTAATTATTAATACTTCTAAAACTTCAAATTTAAAATTTAGTCATGAAGATATGAAAAAAAATGGTTTAATATTTTATAAAATAATTAATTCTAAGCTTGTTTTTAGAAAAATATATTAGTTTTTATGTTATACTTTATTTAATTCGAAATTGGAGAAATTAATTATGTTAGAATTCTTAAAAAGAAGATTAAGCTCAGAAACAGGGGCTATGGATAAGATTCTTGTAACATTACTACTTGTAATAGTTGGTGTAGCTGCTGTTGTAGGACTACAAAGCTGGGTTGGAGAGAAAAAAGACTCATTACAAAATTCTGCAAATGAAGCTATCAAAAACGTAGTGGATGAATCTTAAATAAATAAAAAATTTAAATATATATAAAAACTTCATGAGAGTATTTTAGGTACTAAAGTATAATGATTTTTACATTATCATTTTATATCTTTTCAGTACTACTCTCATATTTAGACTGTACAAGATACAAAATACCAAACTTAACACTTTTTACCTTACTTTTATTTTTAATTATTTTTGGCTTAATTGAAAATGAATTAAAACTATACAGCTTTGCAATTTCATTAATTATTTTAGTTTTTTTTGTTATAATATTACTTATTATGCCTAAATCAATATTAGGTGGCGGAGATATTAAATATATGATGGTGATTTCAATATACTTAGATCCTATCTTATTTCCACATTTTTTATTATTAACTGGCTTAATGCAATTATTTTTTTTATTATATTTTCAAAAAATCAAGAATCGAAAAGTTGCTCCTATGGCTCCAGCTATGTTTTTAGCTGTAATAGGTACTGAAGTTTTTGAAATTTCAAGTTTATATATGTAAAAGTAAATAATTAAAGGATATAAAATTAAAAAAGCTTTTATTGAACAGTTTTTATTAGGATTTTTACTTATTTTTACTTCAATTACTTTTATTGCAACCTCTATAGACGAATCTAATACTAAACAAAAAATATATGAATTAAATGATATTGCATTTCAAACTGCAAAGACTATGTCATCTTTGTATGTAAAAAAAATTAATATGTGTGAAAGTAAAAGAATTGCAAAAGGTATTTTAGAGAAATCTACTTTAGGAAAGAAACTTGTAGATAGAGGTATGATTAGTTATGACTTTTATGATTCCACAAAAGATAGAGAACCGGATGAAGTAATTGTTTCGATAAATAATTACGATGTTAAAACATTTTGGTATAAATTTTTTAATAAAGATTCATTTACCTTAGATACTATTGAAAAGAAAGCAAAGATTAATTTCAATCCTGAAATTATTAAAAACACTATTGACAAATATGGTCCTTCTGATAATAATAAACTTGAATTTGATGATGGATATTGTGAAATATAATAAAAATAACTATATGACTAAATAAATAGAAAGGATCTTATGAAATATAAAAATTATCAAGAATACTCTAATGTACAAGCGGCTCTAACTCTAAGAAAAGATAATTTAATTGATATATTGCAACTATTAGTTTTAATATCAAATATCCAAAAACTTACATTTCTTAAGTACGATTTCAAGTACAATAATTTTATTTATGATTTTACAATAAATGGATATGAAGTTATTGAAGAAGATATTAATTTTATCAATAATAAATATTCAATTGTATTAAAAGATAAAGATATCATATATGGCAAAATTACTTTTAATAATAAAATATGGTACAGACAAGTAATAAAAGAACTATTAAAAAAAGCGAAAATAGCTCTAAGAAATATATTTGACATAGAAGAAGATTTAATCTCTTTAAATACACCTTTAAATATATTTATTGCTGCAGATAAAAATACTATTAAATTTGCTAATAAAATACAAACAAATTTAGATATATTACTTAATGCAGATATTTCTATAATAGAAGATATAAGCCAAATTGCATCTAGATTAAATTTAAAAAATGCTAAAAATATAATTATCTACGCTGTACATAACAGTAAATTAATAAAAGAGGATGAAGAATTAATATCTAACTTTAATGAATTTGTAATTGTTATAGGTCCAAATGATCATCATCTTTCATTAACGTGCGGAAAACTAAATATAGAAAATTATATATCTATTGATGAATACTCTCCTGAAAAACTAAAAAATATAATATTAGATACAAAATATAAATTAATAAATAAAAATAGATATGACAATAAAACTATTGCTATAAGTGGTATTTCTGGGGGAATCGGAACTACCTCTGTTGCAATGAATGTTTCTGATATTCTTGCAAAAGAAAACCCAAATAAAAATATTTTGTATATTGATCTTAGTACTACAAAAGCAATTAGCAATCTTTTCCTATCTAAAAACCCTATTCCAACACATACAATAATTGACTTAGTTAATTTTGGAGATTTTAATATTAAAAAGAATCTTGAATTAGGACTAGTTAAAATAAGGGAAAATTTCTATTCAATAAATGGAATACAAAAACATATAGATAAAGATTTAATAGAAAATGAGAACTTTATTGAAAGATTTCTTGATTATTTGTTAAAAGCTAGTGAAAGTTTTAATTATATTATCATAGATACAGGAGAAGCAAATGCTTCAAGTTTAGAAGGTACAATTTTTGATTTAGTAAACGAAATATGGATTTTAACTCAAATGACACTACCTCATGTATCTAAATCAAAAACATTCTACTCTTTAATGAAAAGAGCTGGACTAAAAGAAAAAGTTAACTTTATTGTAAATAGATTTAATTCATTAAATGCCTTATCTGCATCAGATTTTGATTCAATTATGAATACAAATTCAAAAGATGAGCAACTTAAGTATTTAAAAATACCAAATGATTATCCTACATTAGGGAGGTGTTGGAACTATTGCGAATTAGCGTCTGAAGTATCATCAAATTCATCTTTTTCAAAAGCTATTAAAGAAATACTAATTAAAAAGAAATTTATTAAAATAGTAAATAAAAAAGATACAAAACAAAAGAAATCTATTTTCCCTTTTTTAAATAAGGATAAAACTTGAGAAACTTAAGAAACCTAATTGCACAAGAGGAAGAAAAAAAAGATCAAAAAAAACAATCTACTGCAAATGAAGAAATAAAACTAACAACAATTAATGAAAAGATAAATTTAGAAAGAGTAAAAAAAAGATCTGAACAAGTAGGATTATCTTTTCCTAAAATATATTTAGATCAAAACTTATTAGATTTAGCATATGAAATCAATGATAGCTTTATGCTAAATCTAAAATCAGATAAAGTAATTACTAGAGAATCTTTGGAACAAGTTTTACCTGAATTTATTCTTTCGTATAAACAAACAAATAAACTATCAAAAAATATTTTGGAAGATATAAAAGAATTTATTATAAACAATCTGATAGCTTATGGACCAATAACTGCCCTATTTAATATAGCAAAAGATGGGCTTAACGATGTAATAGTTAATACAAAAGATTACGTTGATATAATATATAAAGGGAAAACAGTACAAACACCTTTTACCTTTAGAAGTGAAGATGAACTAAGAAATGTAATTGACAAAATGCTCGCAGAAAATAATAGAAAAATTGATGAAGCTCATCCAATTATGTCAAGTAAATTAAAAGATGGTTCAAGAGTAGAGGTTCAAATTCCTCCCATTGCCGCTAATGACGGAAGTTGCGTTACAATAAGAAAGTTCAATGAACTACCTCTTCTTTTAGAATTTTTAATTGACTCTGAGCAAATGGACTATAAAATGGCATACTTCTTATTGAAAATTGCAAAAGGAAAATGTAACATTATTGTTTCAGGTGGTACCTCAAGTGGTAAAACAACTTTTCTTAATGCCATGACAAGATTTGTAGATGATAATGAACAATTAATGGTTATTGAAGATACAAAAGAGATGCAACCACAAATGTCATGTCATTCAATTAGGCAATATGAAGCTAGAATGGCAAATGAAGAAGGTAAAGGAGCTATACCTTTAGAATATTTATTACGTTCGGCACTTAGATCCTCTCCAAGAAGAATAATAGTAGGAGAGTGTAGAGGACCTGAAATTGTAGTAATGCTAAATGCTATGAATACTGGACATCCTGGTTCTATGACTACCATACATGCTGATAATACAAAAGAAGCATTAGTAAGAATAGAAAATATGTACCTTGAGGCAAGACCAAGTGCGAATACTAATTTTATTAGATCACAAGTTGTATCTGCTGTTGATATTATAATACAATTAGTAAGGTTCCCTGATGGAACAAGAAAAATAACAACTATATCTGAAGTAGAAAGAAATATTGAAGGGGACTCAATAATATCTTTAAATAACATATTTGAATTTAAAAGAGACTCAAATGACATGACAAAGACAAAAGGTAATTTCAATGTTATTTCAACACCTAATAGAACTATAAAACAAATGAATATGTTTGGAGTTGACATAGATCTGTCTATTTTTAACAAAGAATTTGAAATGCCTAAATCAATGTTAATTGAGGAATTAGAAAAAGATTTACCAAATAAGATGTGTTCTTGGAAAGATGAATTTATTGATGTATTCTATCATCAAGATCCTCAAATTTTCAATAAATGGCCTCATTTTCAAAAAATAGAAAGAACAAAATAAATGGATTTATATTTAATTATATTAGTAATTATAGTACCTATATTATTTATAATATTAAGTATTTTAATATACAATTATTACGGTTCATATAATAAGAAAAATAATATAATTAAAAAATTAGTAAAAGATAACAATCAAATTATTTTTGAAGATAAGAAGAAAAATTCATTTCAAAAAAAAGAAAGAAATTGGCTAGGTAAAAAGTTATCTTATGGTGGTTTTCATTCTCCCATATCAGAAATCTTATTTTTAATTATATCAATAAGCTTTGGTTTTTTAGCTGCAACTTTTATAAACTTTATAATTCCTAATCTATTTATCTCAATAATGAATTCTTTAATATTTTCATTCTTCCCTTTACTTATTTTGAAAAAACTAATAGATAATAGATTAAAAGATTTTAATTTTGGTCTTAAAATAATTATTGATAAAGTAACAAGTATGATGAAAAGTGGAGTTGGATTTGAACAAGCATTTAAAAAATCTGTTTTAACCTCAAGATCTGAATTTACAAAAGATGTTTTTAGTATTTATCTAACTGAAAAAGATATAATTGGAGAAGAAAAAGTATTTGAGAAAATTTTTAATCTCGTTGATTCAAAAGAATTAAGAATTTTCTATCTAACTATTTCCATAGGTAGACAATCAGGTGGTAAATTTTCTAATACTCTAGAGAAGCTTAGGAAAACACTTCATGATCAAGGAGAGATAAAACAAGAGATAACAGCATCAACTAGAGAGATAAAAGTTGGAAGCTATATGATAGTAGCAATTGTTATATTTATTTACCACATGTTAGATCGATCATTAAATGGAATTTTAAATGAGCATTTTTGGGAAACTAATGAAGGACAAATTCAAATGTTTTTTATAATAATTTGGATCTCTTTTGGTTTATTTATCAATAGTTTACTATCAAAGGTTAAATAATGAATATACTATTCTTTTTACCCATAATAGTTGTTTTAGCTTTTATTATTATATGGTATTTTCTTGATAAGAAAGGACAAAAAAGTCATATTGTTCAATTATCTAAATTGGATTCATTAAATATAATAAATCAAAAAAAAGAGACTAAAACATATAATGCAAATAGTGATTTATATATTCAATTATTACAAGCTGGTATTACAAAAAAGGAATATAATGAAGGTAAATTAGTATTTGCTCTAATTGGAATTATAATTGCTGTATCATTTTCCATTTTATTCTCTCGCAATATTGGTATTATTGGAATTGTAATAGGGACTAGTTTAATAATTTTTGGAGGCAAGATATATCTTTACATATCTAAATCGGAGAGAGAAGATAAAATAAATAATGATTTAGGAGTTTTTTTAGATCTTGTTAATATTCTTTTAGAAGCTGGAGGAGGTTTAAAAAATGCTTTTTTCACCATTTCTACCAGGGCTAATGGAATATTAAATGAAGAACTCTTAAAAGAAATAGCAATATTAGAATATGAGATGACAAACTATTCTACTAAAAAAGCTTATGAAAGTCTAAAAAAAAGAGTTGGTTCTGACGATGTAGCAAAAATTGTTGATTTTCTTATATTAAGTGAAGAAGCTGGAATTGGTGTTAAAAATATATTTTCAACTCAATCAGATGAAATGAGACAAGAAAAATTTTATAAAATTAAAGGAAAAGTAAATACTTTAAGTCTATACTTAATGTTAATAATTTTTATTTTTGTATTACCAGCTATTGGAGCATTTATAATCTTTCCAATGATGTCAGGAAAATTAGAATTTGGAATATAATAAAAAGGAAATAAATGAAATTTAATAAAGAACTAGCAATTATTCTAGTTTTATTGTCTATGCTTATATCTGCTATAGCAGTATCTATATATTTTTATAAACAAAATCAAAAAACAATGCAAAAGAACAGACAACTAGTTACTATTTATATAGCAAAAAAAAATATAAAGAAAGATACAAAAATTAAAAAAGAGCATCTAAAGAAAAGTAAGATTGCCAGAAAATATATTATTACAAAAGTACTATTAAGCAAAGAAATAATTGGAAAATATGCAATAGAAAATATTTATAAAAATGAATCTTTTATTAAAGAAAAATTATCAAATAAAATTTTAGATAAGAAAGAAAGAATTTTAGACTATAAATATAATATTTATAATATCTCATTAGAAAATTTCAAAAATCCAAACTATTCTTTAGAGCCTGATGATATAGTTAATATAATTTCAGTTTATAAAAATTCTTCTAAAAAGACTTCAAATGATTATAATGTTAATTATGTTGCTAAAAATGTAAGAGTTTTAGGCTTTATGAAAGATGGTCATTTATCTAAAAAAAGCATTGAAAGAAAAAAAATAAAAAAGACAGTTAAAAAAAGAATAATTGAAGAGATTGTTAATCTCAAAGCAGATGAAATAGTTCTAGATATGAAAAAAGAAATTATTTTAGCTTTAATAAAAGATTTAAATAAAGGTAAACAACTCTGGTTTGTAAAATCAAGAGAAGAAAAAATAGAAAACAAGAAAAAATTTATAAAAGAAAAAAAGAAAAAGGTAGTTAAGAAAAGAAGAATAAAGAAAAAACCTAAGCCTAAAAATTATCCATTGATATGGTATAAGCCTAAAAACTCAGTACATACTAAAACTGTAACAATATCATATGAAGATAATAAAGAATTAAATCAAACTAAGAAAATTAAAATACAATCAAAAGAAGCAAAAGAGTGTTTGAAAACAGATAAACTTTTAATTGTTGTAAAAAATAGTACTACTTTAAGAACAAATCCATCGAGAAGAGCGAAACAACATATCAATTTAAATAAAAATTATATAATCCCATATATTGGTATTTCTAAAATAAATAATTCGTGGTATAGATTATGTGATAGTAGTTATGTAAATGGAAAAGATGTTAGATTAATAAACTATGAAGAGTATAAAAATTTAAAGAGATGATAAATACTATGACAATAAGCGAAATAAATAAAACAAACCCTAATATGAAAGCTGCTGCTTTAGAGATGATTATTGTATGGGTTTTTACTTTTATATGTTCAGTTTATGCATTTTTTTATATTTTAGACTATGCAGCAGTTCTTAAAATCAAGAATAACATTGACTCCATATCAAGTTTTGCAGTAAATTATATAGCTATTGAAGGAGAAGATGATATATCTGATTCACTTAACAATATAGCGCATAATAGTATAGATACCATAGATGGTAATGCTGCTGATTTATGTGAGACAACTGCTGATGGAAATTATCAAGTGATATTTACTACTATTTTAGATAAAAATGACACTAATTTCAAATTTTTTAAAGAAACTATTTCAAGTACTAAAATTGTATTTAATCAAAATGGAAGTGATTCCATTGAATGTGACTTAGAGTTAGAGTTAAAATAATAAGGATATATATGAAAAAAATTATAATAATGATATTTTTACTGGTCTTTACCATATCAAGTTATGCCTACGATATAAGTGACAAAATCATTTATCAAAAAGATTTTGAAAATAAAACTATATATTTACCATTACATAACTATAGAACATTGATTTTTGATAAGAGAATAAAAGATATTAAATTAACAAACAGCAAAAATATACATGCTGAATTTATTTCAAATGAGCATAATACATTAAAAGTTTTAAAAGTATTAGGTAAAACTATAGGGAATGAGAGTGCAATTATAATTCTTGAAAATGGAGGCTCTCTTCAAATTAATTTTAATATCATACAAAATTTAAATAGCATAATTTCATTGCTTAAACATACTTATCCTAATCTTATTATTGAACAAGCAAACGACACAATAATATTAAAAGGTTCAGTTAGAGATTATAAAGAGAAAGATTTAGTATTAGATATTTTTAAAAAATCAGGTATAAAAATTGAAGAAAAACTTGTAGATATGATTGAAACATCTACTCCCTCAAAGATGATAAGAGTTAAATTATATGTAGTTGAGATTAAAAATGATGAAGGACTGGATTTAAAAAATAATTGGACATTATCAAGTAAAAACTTTTTTCAATCAGTTGATTCAGATGGGTTATTTCACAATAATCCAATTGATACAAGTTCATTATGGGGGAAGGTTAATAATCAAAGAATAATTGAACTTGACGATGCACTTGACAAAACATTAACTAATGCAGTCTCTTTAAGTGGAGGACTAAGTGGAATTGCGAATTATTTAGGTAAGTATTTTAATACAGGTCTTATTTTGCAATATTTAGCAAATGAAGGAGTAGCAAATATACTAGAAGAAACAACTTTAATTACTTTAGAAAATAAAAATGCTACATTTAGAGCAGGAGGAACAATAAGAGTAAAAGCAGCTGCACTTACAGCGGCAGGAGCTCCAGTTATAAAAATTGAAAAAATTAAATATGGTTTACAACTTGATATAAAAGCAAAAAATGTAATGAAAAACAATTATATTGATTTAGAAATAAAAACCATTAATACTAAGATTGATTGGGCTAACCAAGTTGATAATATACCAAGTTTTCTAGATAGTGAAGTGATTACAAATGTTTTAGCTAAAGACAGATCAACAATAGTTTTAGGTGGATTGATAAATCAACAAAATTCAAAAGATATAAATAAAATACCTGCACTGGGTGATATCCCTATATTAGGTTTTTTATTTAGAAGTAAGTCGTTTAAAGAAGGGAAAAGTGAATTAGTATTTTTTATTACTCCTGAAGTTGTCGACCCTGCTGAAAATAATCAAACTAAACCGTATAATAAACTACGTAAAGAAATGCTAGATACATCTAAATACAGAGACCAAGACAATATTTTTGAGAGAAATTATAATAAAAAAGAAATTAAGAAGAAGAAACTTTTGCCTGAAAAAAAAACTATAATAAAACAAGAGGAAATTCTCAAAAAAGATAAAGAAGAAAATTACAATAAAAAATTAACAAAAGAAGAAGAACACAAACAAAGAGTAAATAAAATCTTAGGATATGAATAGCCCTTTGGCTATTCATTATTATAATATTTTTTTAACTAACTGAGAAGGCAGTAAAGATAAACTTTCTTCTACTTTAGATGTGTCACCATGTGGTATAAAATCATCTGCATATTCAAAAGATGTAATATTAATATAAATATTTTCTTTATTTAAAAATTCTAATATAGCACTAGCAACTCCGCCTTCAAGTTGAGAATCAGAAAAAATATACCAATTCATATATTCCTTAGATAATTGTTTTAACATCTGCTTATCAAGTGGTTTTACAAAACGTAAGTCTAAGATAGCAATATCTTCTTCATGTAATTTCTCAGTTTCAATAGCCCTACTTACTCCAGCCCCATATCCAATAAAAAGTTTTTTAGAACTACCAGATTTTAAAAGCTCAGAACGTCCAAGTTCAAACTCTTTAGATTCATACTCTAATTGAGCAAAAGCTCCTCTAGGATATCTAATAGCACAGGGACTTTTAGCTTCATATCCAAAATCTAATGCATACTCTAAAGTTTTATTATCTCTTGGAGCACATAAAATCATATTTGGAATAAATCTTAAATAAGATATATCAAATGCTCCTTGATGTGTTTCACCATCATTTCCAACAATACCTGCTCTATCAATTGCAAAAACAACAGGAAGATCCATTAAACAAACATCATGAACTATTTGATCAAAGCCTCTTTGTAAAAATGTAGAATAAATTGTAATAAATGGTTTAAAACCCTCTTTTGCCATTGCAGCCATAGAGGTAATTGCATGTTGCTCAGCAATAGCAACATCCCAAAACCTATCTGGAAACTCTTCCATTAGTTTATCTATCCCCGTTCCACTTGGCATAGCTGCTGTTATACCAACAACATTCTCATGTTTTTTTGCTAAATTTAATAAAGAGTCTGCAAAAATAGAAGTTGCAGATTTACTAGAAGATTTTTTTACAAATTTTCCATCTTCAATATTAAAAGGACCAACTCCATGCCAATGTTCATGATGACCTTCTGCAATAGAATAACCTTTTCCTTTTACTGTTTTCGCATGTACAATTACAGGTTTACCAATATCTCTAGCAAGTTCAAGAGTTTCTATAACTTCTTCAATATTATGACCGTCTATTGGACCAATATAATCTATACCCATTTCTTCAAATAATATTCCAGGTGTAATAAGTTTCAAACTCTCTTCTATCTTCTTAGCAATATATGTTGCACCTTCAGGAAGTTTTTGAACAATATTTCTATCAATTCTATCTCTTAAATTTTGATAAAACTTTCCAGCAAGTATTTTTGAAAGATATTTAGATATTGCTCCTATTGGTTTTGCAATTGACATTTCATTATCATTTAATATAATCACAACTGGTAATTTTAAATCACCTAATTCATTTAAGGCTTCATATACCATTCCAGCAGTCATAGAACCATCCCCTATCATTACAACAGGTATTCTATCCTCTTTCTTTAACTTTATACTCTTAGCAGCTCCAACTGCTAAAGAAATAGATGTTGAACTATGGCCAGCAACGAAATAATCAGAATCAGATTCTTTTGGTTTCGTAAATCCACTCAAACCATCAAACTGTCTAATTGTTTCAAATTCATCCCATCTATCATTTATTAATTTATGAGGATAACATTGATGAGATACATCATAGATGAAAGGATCTTTTTTTACATCAAACACTTTATGCATAGCAACAGTTAATTCTACTGCTCCTAGCGTTGACGAAAAATGTCCCCCTTTTCTTGAAACTACATCAATAATTCTAGCCCTAATATCAGAACTAATCTGTTCCAATTCTTCTAGATTTTTATTTTTGATTTCCATATTACTTATAAATTCTCTTCTTTGTCTAATTCTTCAAATACAGTATCTAAAACTTTAAATACTCTCGTATTTTGAACATTTGTACCAATTGTTATTCTGATTGCATTTACTCCATAGCCAGTTAAATCCCTAACTATTATACCTCTTTGAAGTAATTGTTGTGCAACTTCAGAAGATATATATTTATTATCGAATTTTATTGTTATAAAGTTTGTATAACTCTCTATATAAGAGAAGCCTTTATTTTTTGCATACTCCTCATATCTTTTCATCTGTTCAAAATTCTTAGCTATACATTTATTAACAAATTCTTCATCTTTTAATGCCTCAATACAAGCAGCTAAAGATAAAGTTGTAATATTAAAAGGAGGTCTTAATTTGTACATAGTTTTTATAATATTTTTTTGCGCAATGCCATAACCAGTTCTCATACCACCTAAAGCGTAGGCTTTAGAAAAAGTTCCTAAATAAATAGTATTAGGAAATTGTTCAATTAAATCAGATGGGCTAATAGCTTTTTTTGTATTTTTAAAACTTGCGTACTCTTGATAAGCCCCATCAACTACAACTAAAGTGTTTTTATCTATTTTTGATAGGAAATTATATACTTCCTCTTTATCCAAACACTCTCCTAATGGATTATTTGGTAAACATAAAAATATAATATCAGCACCGTGTTCTTTATACATAGCTTCAAATTGTTCTAAATTATGTTCATCATCGACAGTTTTTAAAATCTTAGCACCAGTTTGTCTTCCATATATTTCGTACATTGCAAATGTTGTTTTGCTCATTAGCATTTTTGAATTTTCATCACACTTAGCTTTTATTACAAAATCAAGAATTTGATCACTTCCCGCACCAATAATTACATTTTCACTGTGAACAGAAAACTTAGATGAAAGTGCTTCTTTTAATTCATACATAGAATCATCTGGATATACAAACATATTTTGTGCTAATGTTTGAATTTTTTTTGTTACATCTGGTGAGGTACCATATGGATTCTCATTTGACGCTAATTTTATAATATCTTTTTCATCCACTCCATATTCACGAACTACAAGTTCAATAGGTTTACCTGCTTCGTAAATTTTACAGTCATTTAATACTTTATTAAATTCCATCCTCTCCCCTTTATTAATTATATATCTTCAACTTCTTTTACATATGATCCTAAAAATTTAATAGAATCAGCATGTTTATTTAATATACCTTTAACATTCTTATCATCTTTATGACCATTAAAATCAATAAAGAAAATTGAAACTCCCTCAACAATATGTGATTTAATTTTTGTTAAATTAATACCTGCATTGTCAAAATCTGTTAAGAAATCAACTAAGGCTCCAGGTGTATTTGGTAACTTTGCTAATATGGATGTTTTGTCATTACCGCTTTGTGCATTTTCAAAATCACTAACTATAAAAAATCTAGTTTTATTATTATCTTTATCTTCAATATTTTCAAATAATATTGGAAGATTATGAAGTTTAGCTCCAACATGAGAACAAATTGCAGCACTACCCTCTTCTTTTAAAGCTAATTTTGCTGCTTTTGTTGTTGATTCAACGGGTATATGCTCAACTTCATCAAGCCCAAAATTTTCTAAAAATCTGCGACACTGTTCGAAAGCAATATCTTTTGAATATATTCTTTTAACATCTGAAACTTTATCACAAGTTGTAGCTAAGGTATGATGAATATCTAGAACTACTTCAGCAATAATTTTTAAATTATAATTACTTAAACATGAGATAGTATCACTTACTATTCCATTCGAAGAATTTTCTATTGGAATAACACCAAATTTTGCTTTATTAGTACTAACTTCTCTAAAAATACCTCTTATAGAACCAATTGATATATATGAACTCATAGCTCCAAATCTAGCTTCTGCTGCTTGATGTGTAAAGCTACCTTCAGGTCCAAGATACGCAATATTTTCTGGTAATTCTAGATTTCTTGATATTGCAAAGATTTCTAAAAACAAAGCTTCTATAGCATTTCTATTTAATTTTCCTTTGTTTAAAGATTCTAATCTATCAATTATTGCTCTTTCTCTTTCTGGTCTATAAATCGCCCCACCACTTTGCGCTTTTAATACACCAACTTGATGAACTATTTCCATTCTTTCATTAATAAGTTTTAACATTTCATTATCAATAAAGTCCAATTTATCTCGTAATTGTTTTAATCCATCTTCACTCATACTTCACCTTTTTTTAAAAGTTCTAAAACTTTACTCATATCTTTACAAATATAATTAGGAAGCTCTTCTTCACTTAAAGTATCTATAATTTCATTTTCTTCTTTTATTTTTCCACTTAAAACTAAACATGTTTTCATATTTAATTTAGATGCCCCAATTAAATCACCAATCATATCATCACTAATAACAGTTATATCTTTAAATTCTATATTAATTAGCTCTTTCGCTTTTTTAAAAAACTGTAAACTTGGTTTACCTACAACTTTATAATCTTTGTTAACAGCAAATTTAATCATATTCATAATTGCCCCAACTCCAGGATATCTTTTTTCGTTTTTACAATAAACTGACGTTTCATGCATCGCAATTAAATTATTTGTTTTAATAGCACACTCTATCATTGAAGAGTATTCCTCATTATTATAATCTTTTTTTATTGAAACTATTAATGCTTCATAATCCTGAAAATCTAATTCATATCCCATTTTATTTAAAACATTTAAAAAATCTAATGTTCCAAAGGCAGCTACTTTTTTACTTTTTACAATATCTTTTAATATAAAAAAAGGATCAATATAATTTTTTATATCAAGACCTTTATTTTTTAAATTCTGTAAAAAGACATCACTATTCTGCTTAGTATTATTTGTAATTACGACATAAGGAATATCATTATTATTTAAATAATCTATTAAATCACATGCCCCATTTATAGGTTCTTTATCTATATCATCAATCAATGTACCTTGTACATCAATAAAATATCCTTTTATTGTAGTATGCATAAATTATTTGATAAATTCTTCTTCTAAAGCAATTATATCTTCAAAAGTTTCTCTTTTTCTAATTAATCTATACTCACCACTTTCTATTGCAATTTCAGCAACTTTTCCTCTTGTATTATAATTGCTTGCCATTGTGAAACAGTATGCACCTGCACTATAAATAGCTACTAAATCATTATGCTCAGTTTTTGGAAGTTGAATATTTTTTGCGAAGAAATCTCCACTTTCACAAATAGGTCCAACTAAGTTACAATCACTTACATCATCACTTTTATCTAAGACTTCAAGTTTATGAGATGCGTTATATAATGATGGTCTAATTAAATCATTCATAGCCCCATCTACAATTACAAATCTTTTGTCTCCATTTATTTTCTCATATAATACTTTAGTTACAAATGTTCCACTATTACCAACTATGAATCTTCCTGGCTCACAAACTATTGTTATATCAAGTCCAAATAAAGCTTCTAAAATCATTTGACCATACTCATTTGTATCAATAAGTGTTTCATCATCATAAACAATACCTAAACCACCACCAACATCAAAGAAAGATATGTCCATGTTAATAGCTTTTAAATTTCTTACTAAATCTGCAACAATTTTTATAGACTCTTTTATTGGTTCAAGTTCAGTCAATTGAGATCCAATATGACAATGAATTCCAACTGCTTCTAAATTATCTGAGTTTTTACACTTTATATACATTCTTTTTGCTGTATCAATATCAACACCAAATTTATTTTCATGTAATCCTGTTGAAATATAAGGATGAGTTTTAGGGTCAATATTAGGATTAACTCTAATAGAAATTCGAGCCATTTTTTCTAACTCTTGTGCAATTATTTCTACACGACCTAATTCTGCTTCACTCTCAACATTTATCATTAGGATATCTAACTCAAGAGCTTGTCTAATCTCATCATCTATCTTTCCAACACCTGAAAAAATAATTTTATATGGTGCAATACCAACTTTTAAAGCACGTTTAACTTCTCCAATTGAAACACAATCAGCCCCTGCTCCTTGCTTTGCTAAATGTTTAATAACAGATAAATTTGAATTTGCTTTAACAGCATATGCTACTAGAGATTTTCTTGCGTTAAATGCACTTTTTAATTCATTATATTGATCCGTAATATGATCAAAATCATACACATAATAAGGTGTTTGATATTTATTTGCTAATTCTTGAAAATTAATTCCCATTTTTTTCCCTACTTTATAAAATCTTTACTCTAAATTTTAATAAATTTAAAACAAAAACTTCTATTCTTTCTAAGTATAAGTTGTTAGAAAGTGTGAGATTTTGAGTGAAGTTCAAGGCAGAAGTAAAATATTAAACTTAAGCTTACAGAAAGTAAGTGAGCATTAATATTTTACTTCAACGAAGAAATTCGCAAAAAGATTACACTTGATTACTACTTATCTGTACCATTCCAGGCAATTTTTTGTTTCCCATCTTCATCAAATATAGTTGCAGGCATACCCATAATATTATAACCACAATCTACATAATGAATTTCACCTGTAACAGCAGAAGATAAATCAGATAATAAATACATTCCAGAATTTCCAACTTCAGAAGTAGTTACATTTTTCTTTAATGGAGCATGTGCTTCATTCCATTTAAGCATAAACCTAAACTCACCAATACCAGCAGCTGCTAATGTTTTAATTGGTCCAGCAGAGATAGCATTTACTCTACATCCATCTTTACCTAAATCTTCAGCTAAATATCTTGTAGTCATTTCTAAAGCAGCTTTTGCTATTCCCATTAAATTATAATTTGGAATATATTTTGCACCACCATAATATGATAATGTTAAAATAGATGAGTTTTCAGATAATAAAGGTTTTAATTCTCTTGTTATCTCTATTAAAGAGTAAACCGATACATCCATAGCAATATCAAATGCATCTTTAGAAATATCATAAAATCTACCTGATAATCCTTCTTTTGGAGCAAAGGCAATAGAGTGAACTATAAAATCAATTTGTCCTAAATCTTTTTCTAAAGAGTCTTTTAAAGCTTTAATCTCATCTGGATTAGAAACATCACAAGGGTAAACTAAGTTTTCGCTTCCAAATTCAGCAGCAATTGGTTCAACTCTTTTTTTTAAAGAATCATTTAAATATGTAAATGCAACTTGAGCACCTTGATCGGCACAAGCTTTTGCTATACCATAGGCAATAGATTTATTATTCGCAACACCTAAAATTACACCTTTTTTACCATTCATTATCATTTTATAAGTCCTTCGTACTATCAATTATTTGTTTGAAATCTTCTACTATCCAAGAAGCAGTTCCTATTAAAGCACCATCAACTCCATCTAAAGCGCAAATTTCTCTTACATTATTAACTTTTACACTTCCTCCATATAATAAAGGTTTGTCAATTTTAGATTTGATAGCTGAGTGTACCTTAGTTATATCATCATTAGTTGCAGTAACACCTGTTCCAATTGCCCATACAGGCTCATATGCCAGAATTAGATTTTCATAATTTGTATCAATTCCTACAAACTGTTCATAAACATACTCTAAAGTTTTTTCTAATCCAGTTTCTTTTACTTCTAATGGTTCACCAATACAATAAATTATTTTATATCCTAATTCTTTATAAAAAGCATATTTTTTAGCAATCTCTTCTTGTGATTCTCCTAGAACATGTCTTCTCTCACTATGACCAATTAAAATTGTTTTAATAGAAAATTCATCAAGCTGTAAAGATCCTATTTCACCTGTAAATGAACCATTTTGAGTTGCATAAGCATTTTGAGCTCCTAAAGTTAAATTAGAAACAGTTTGAAAACTATTAAGTGATGTTGAAGAAGGGAATAAATACACTTCACTTGAGATTTCATTTGATTCTAAAAAAATATTAACCTCTTGAACAAAAGAAGCAGTTGATTTTCTTGTATGATTTGTTTTAAAATTTGACGCAATAATAGACATTAATCTTCCTCCAGAACAAGTGCTTTAACACCTGGCAATATTTTTCCTTCAATTAGTTCTAGTGAAGCACCTCCTCCTGTAGAGATGAAAGTCATTTCATCTTCATCTCCAGTTACTCTTACTAAATCAGCTGTATCTCCACCACCAACTACTGTTGTTGCAAAAGATGAAGCTACTGCATGCGAAATTTTTGTACTCCCTTTAGCAAATTTATCCATTTCATATACACCCATTGGTCCATTCCATAAAATTGTATTTGCATCATTTAGTGCTAAATTAAACATTAAAGCTGTTGCTGGTCCAATATCTAAGCCCATCCAATTCTTTGGTATTTCTTGTACAGTAACAAGTTTTGCTATAGCTTCTGCATCAAAGGCTTCAGCAGCAACTACATCAACAGGTAAATATAGTTTAACACCAAGTTCTTTTGCTTCGTCCATAATTTTTATAGCTTCAGGAATTAAATCTAATTCAACTAAAGAGTTACCAATTTCATGACCTAAAGCTTTTAAAAATGTGAAGGCCATACCTCCACCAATTAAAATTTTATCAACTTTTGGAACAAGATTATATAAAGCTTCAAGTTTTCCAGAGACTTTTGATCCACCAACAATAGAAACAAAAGGTCTTTTAGGTTCATGTACAATATGATGAAAAAACTTTATCTCTTTTGCAAGTAAAAACCCAGCTGCTTTACTATCTTTATCAAAATATTTAGTAATACCTTCAACTGAAGCATGAGCTCTATGAGAAACTCCAAAGGCGTCGTTTATATAGACGTCAGCCATTGAAGCTAAAGTTCTAGCTAGTTCTTCATTATTTTTAGTTTCACCAGGATTATATCTTAAATTCTCAAGAAGTAAAATTTCACCAGCCTCTAAAGAAGCTGCTAATTCTAATGTATCAGGTTGCATAACATTTTTAGCCATTTTAATCTCTTGTTTTAAAAGAGTATGTAACCTTTTTGCAATAGGCTTAAGTGAGTATCTTTCTTCAAAAGGCTCTTTTGGTCTACCAAAATGTGAAGCTAAAATTATAGAACAATCATTATCAATACAGTATCTTATTGTATTTAATGCACTTCTAATTCTTCTATCGTCCGTAATATTACTGTACTCATCCATTGGTACATTAAAATCACATCTTATAAATACTTTTTTACCTGATATATCAATATTTTTTATTTCTTGTAATTTCATTTAATTTAAATCCTTATTTATTGGCTACAAATACTGCCATATCGATTAATCTAGAAGAGTATCCCCATTCATTATCGTACCATGTCATAATTTTAATCATATCTTCACCAATTACTTGAGTTAAATCAGAAGCAACAATTGTAGAGTTTGTATTACCAACTAAATCAGAAGATACTAACATATCATTATCAACAGCAACTACTCCCTTGAGTTCTTTTGCTTTTGATTCAAATAAAGCGTTAATCTCTTCTTTTGACGTTTTTTTACTTACTACAAAGTTCACATCAACCATTGAAACATTTGGAGTTGGAACTCTAACACTTTGACCATGTAATTTTCCATCTAATTGTGGCATAACTAATCTCATAGCTTTTGCCGCACCAGTTGTTGTAGGTATCATATTTTGAGCCCCTGCTCTAGCTCTTCTTTTATCTGATTTATGTTTTACATCTAAAATATTTTGGTCATTAGTATATGAATGAATTGTAGTCATTAAGCCTTTTTCTATTCCAAAAGCATCGTCAATAATTTTTGCAACAGGACCTAAACAGTTAGTAGTACAAGAAGCATTAGAAACAATATCTTGTCCCTTATATTCACTATCATTTACACCCATAACAAAAGTTGGAGTATCATCTTTTGCAGGAGCAGACATAACAACTTTTTTAGCTCCATTATCTAAGTGAACTTGACATTTTTCTTGTGTAAGATAAGCTCCAGTACATTCTAAAACAACTTCAGCTCCACACTCTTTAGAAAAAGTTAATTCATTTGCATCTCTAGTAGAGTAAAGTTTCGCATTTACTTTTCCCATTTTTAGATAGCCGTTTTCTACTTTTAAGTCCCCATCAAATGTCCCATGTACAGTATCATATTTTGTTATATACTCCAACATATCAGGTTTTGCAGTATCATTAATAGCAACTAATTCAACATCATCTCTATTTGCAATAATTCTAGCAACACATCTACCAATTCTACCAAAACCATTGATTGCAACTTTAACAGCCATATTTTCCCTTTTGTAATAATAATTTGGGGGATATTTTATCCAAATCTTGCTATAATATTAGTTAATTAAATAACAAAGGTAAAATTTAGGTGCAAATAGCGATTTTTGGAGGTAGTTTTGACCCACCTCATATAGGTCATCAAACTATAGCTAAGAAAATTATCAAAAAACTTGATATTGATTTACTATTAGTTGTACCAGCATATTTAAATCCACTAAAAATTCAATCTTTTTTAGATGCAAAAACTAGATTCAAACTTATAAAAAAACTCTTTTCAAAAAAAGAAAAAATAAAAGTTTCAAATTTTGAAATTAAAAAAAATAGAGTTGTTTATTCAGTTGAAACTATTAAACATATGATTAATAAATATAATCCTTCAAAAGTTTATTTAATTATAGGAGCAGATAACTATAAATCATTTCATTTATGGGAAAGACATGAAGAGATTGCTAAATTAGTTACATTAGTTGTTGTAGCACGAGATGGCTTTAAATATGAACATCATAATGATGTAAAACAGTTAAAAGTAGATATAAATATTAGTTCTACTGAATTTAGAAATACTTTTAATTTAAAATTTATACCAAAAAAAATTAGAAAAGATGTCGAAAACATATGGCATAAAAAAGGAAAAACTTGAATACAAGATTAGAAAATATTAAAAATATTTTAACTGAAAAGAAAGCAGAAGATATTGAAGTAATTGATCTTACATCAAAAGATTATATTGTTGATTACGTTGTTATTGCAACAACATTAAACCCTAAACATGCGTTTGCACTATTAAATTACTTAAAAACTGATTTAAAATCGGAAGAAGAATTTTTAAGAGTTGATGATGATGATAATTGGACTATTGTTGATTTAGGCGACATTTTTATTCACTTAATTAGTGAGTCATATAGAGACAAATACTCTATTGAAGAATTTTTAAGTGAGCTTGAGAATAAACAATCTTAAAAAAATAAAAAGGAGATTCCTTTTTATTTTTAAATATATTTAAAGTAGGATTTCTCCTACTAAAATTTATATTGAGATTTACTTATCTCCCCTTAATATTTTGTTATAATTACCTGCTGCATCTTTTGCTCCACCCATGTTACCTGTTAATATTGCAATTCCAATACCAATCACTAATATAATAATAAACCATTTCACTACATCGTCTCCTTTGCTTTTATACCTAATAAATTTAAACACACTTTAATACTTAATCCAGCCAAACTAAGAACTTTTAAATACTGCTCTTCTTCATTACTACCTACTATTTTATATGCATTGTAAAATCTATGAATTGAAGATGCTAAACTATATAAATATTCAGTTATTTTTTGCATATCTCTTTTATTAAATGCTTCATTTAAAACTGAAGGAACTAATAAAGATTCATACACTAAATTTAAAGCATCTTGATTTAAATTTTCATAAGAAATATCTATTACATCATCAAAAGTTTTTTGTGCTTTTTTAAATATTTGGTTAATTCTAGCATATGCATAATTAATATAAAAAATTGGATTGGTACTATCTTGATTTGTTAACATATCTAAATCAAATTCTAAGTGTGTATCACTTTTTTTAGTAAGAAAAATAAACCTTAAACTATCGGCACCTACTTCTTCAACTATTTCACTCATTAAAATTACATTACCTGCACGTTTACTCATTTTATAAGGTTCACCACCTTTTAACAATTGTACCATTTGAGATAACAATATTTCGAGGTTTTCAGCTTTATATCCTAAAAATTCTATTGCAGAATGAACTCTTTTTATATAACCATGATGGTCAGCACCCCAAATATTTATATAATGGTCATATCCTCTATCAAATTTATTTTTGTGATAAATAATATCACCTGCTAAATAAGTTGGTATTCCATTTTCTCTAACTACCACTCTATCTGAATCATCTCCATGTAAAGTAGATTTTAAATATAATTTATCATCTTTTGTGTATAAAGAACCATTTTCTAATAAAACAGCTTTAGTATCTAACCAAGCATCATATAAAGAAGCTTCAGAAACAAAATTATCAAATTCTATTCCAGCATCTTTTAAGTCACTTGTAATTATTTCAATAACTATATCTTTTGCAAATACTGCCATTTCTCTAAATTTTGACTCATCATAAAAAATTTCTTTTCCATGTATTTCAAAAATTCTTTTAGCAATATCAACTAAATAATCACCTCTATAATAAGTTTCTGGATATTCAACATCTTCATTAAGAATAAAGTCTCTTCCTGCTAAAGATACAGATAATCCTAGCATATCCATTTGAGCACCAGCATCATTTACATAATATTCAGTTGTAATATCATATCCAAGATGTTTCCCTACACTTGCTATAGAATCACCTATAACAGCGCCTCTTGCATGTCCAATATGTAATGGTCCTGTTGGATTAGCTGAAACATATTCTAAAAGTATTTTTTGACCTTTAGAATTTTCTTTTGCGAAATTGTCACCAGATAATAAAACTTCTTTTGATAACTTTTCTAAAAAATTATTTGAAAGTTTAAAATTAATAAAACCTTTTACAGCTTCTACTTTTTCAAACATATCAGTATCAGAAAATTTGCTTGCCAATTCATTTGCAATAATCATTGGTGATTTTCTAAGTTCTTTTGCCAAAGAGAATGCAACGGGAGTTGCAAAGTGACCTAATGAAATATCTTTGGGTTTTTCTAATACAACATCAGCTTCTAAAATTTTTTCAATATGATTTTTTACTATATTTTGCAATATTTCATCTTTTAAACAGTCTTCGTTTTGTCTGGATCTTCTGTTTTAGTTTCAGATTTTTTTTCGATTTCGTCAGCTTTATCAGATGATACAACATCATCATCTTCTTTTATTGCTTTTTTGAAATTCTTAATTCCGCTACCTAAACCTTTTGCTAATTCAGGAATTTTCTTTCCTCCAAACAATAGTAATACTACTAGTGCAATTAGTATCCACTCCATACCTCCTGGCATACCCATATTAAATCCTTATCTTATTTTTAGCGATTATTATATCTTTTTGAAGCTTAAACAAAATGATTCAAATCAACTTGTATAGCCAGTCTTCTATCTATTTGATAAAAAAATGTAATATTTTATAACCACTTCCAGCAGCTAAAACTGTACCAAGTAGATTTAAAACCATATTACTAATTCCTAAAAAAAATGATCTTTCTAATAAAAAGAAACTCTCAATTGCAAAGGTAGAATATGTCGTCAAAGCCCCTAAAAAACCCGTAGTAAGAAAAGATTTCAAAGAATCATTAACTGAATAGTGAGTAAATATAGCAAATAATATCCCTATTAAAAAGCTTCCTAAAATATTTACAAAAAGAATACCAATTGGAAATTCATACGAGAGATGTTTATTTGACATATGAACAACGTAAGCTCTTGCTATTGCTCCTAAAAAGCCTCCTGTTCCTATTGCTAAAATAGTTTGCCAGCTTAAAGACATTCTAATTCATCTCTTTATTAAAAACTTCATTCATGTTTTTTTCAGTCTCTTCAAACCAATTTGTATTTCTATCAGCTTGAATTGTATCTAAATATATAACTTTTACTATTCCTGGAGTAGCAGTTAGTTTTTGAGAATCCAGTACATCTTTTGTATTAATTATTACTACTGGTTGAACCTTTAATTTTAATTTATTTGCAACCATTGCGGCACCTGATTTAAATTTAAGCATTTTTTTTCCAGTAGATCTTGTACCTTCAGGAAACATTGCAATTGGCCTTCCAAGATTTAACCTACTTTTAACATCTTTTAAAAGCTTTAAAATACCTGCTTTATTATGTCTATCTACAGAAATCATTTTAGGAATTTTTATTATATGTCCAAAAAATACGATATCTGAAATCTCTTTTTTAGCAACCCATGCTAAATTTTTAGAGTGTAAATGCTCCATAACAATTATATCTAGTATACTTTGATGATTAATAATTATCATTTCAGCTGAATCATCTAATTTTCCATGGACTTCAAGTTTAATACCAAGTAAATATATTTGAATTTTCATCCAAAACTTTATTATATTATGAGTATAGTTTTTAAAAAAATACATTGCAATAATAATAAAAGCTACAGTTAAAGAAAACTGTATAAAAACAAAAATACATCTAATTCTTGATAACATCTTTTTCTTTTACCCATCCTATATATTTTTTTTCACTACTACCAAACATTATTTTTATAAAATTATTTTTTCTTTTCATATATTCAACTACAATTTCATTTTTTGTCTTTTTAAATATTGTTGAATTTTTTGTAGGTAGAAGATAAATTACACTATTTACTTTTAATTTTATTGTCTTATTAGGAATGACAAAAAAAGTAAATACTATTGCTAATAATAAAAATAAAACTAAAAAAGTATATTTTCTTTTCCAAATAAAAAGGATTAGAGTAAATAATGACAAGACTCCAACTGCAATCTTTTTATAAAATTCGAAATTAGAATTATTTGGATTTAAATCAGTTTGAGTACTTACTAACTCTTCAGATAAGGTAATTGGGAGAATAATTTTTTCAAAGTTATTCTTTGTCGTATTATAATAATTAAATACTATAGATTTTTTATGTATAGGAATAACCAAAAAATATATGATATGCTGATTTGGATAATTATCTTCAATTATTGTAAAACCTTGTTCTTTAATACCTTTAATATAAAAGTCTTCCAAGTTAGATTGTGTTGCTTCTATATTTATTATAGTCAAGGCTTCTTTATTTGTATATTGTTTAGTTTTTGACATTACAACTTTCAAATCTTTTGCAATTATATTTGAAAATCTTTCATCACTTTTTGCAATTTCCGAAAAAGTCATTTTTAATGAAGAAAGAACTCTTACTTCAACTAATTTTTTATTTTTATATAATCTAACTTTTAAAGATGGCATTGTGAACTTTTTTTCATAAGCTTTAAAATAATATTTATTAGTATATATATTAGATGAGAATTCAGATTTTTTCCAAGATTGATTTGGATTTAATGGAATCATGTTTTTGCCATTAATAAAATCAGTTTTTATATAATCATAATTAGTTCTTGTAATTAAAGCTTTTACTTCAATTCCAAATCTTTGGTTTTTATAAATATGCTTAGGATTAGATAAATAAGACAAATATAAATTTTTTGCAGCAACATATTCATTATGTTTACTAGTAATTTCATTATTTAAGGGCATTCCAAAAGCAGAACTTTCTTTTGTATTTAGTTCATTTGCAAATAAAAAATTTGTAATAAATAAGAAAATTACTAATATTGTCTTCACTACTTTAAAAACCCTTTTAACATAATTATACCGTCATCACAACCCAGTAGTTTTTCAATTGCTCGTTCAGGATGGGGCATTAATCCAAATATATTCTTTTCCTTATTACAAATACCAGCAATATTAGAAACTGAACCATTTAAACTATTTTCATTACCATTTTCATCACAATACTTTAAAATAATTTGGTTGTTTTTTTCTAAGTCTTTTAAACCATCATTATCAATAAAGTAATTACCATCATGATGTGCAACAGGAATATTTACTATTTCATCATTTTTAAGTCTTGATAAAAATATATTTTCATTACTTACGACTTTTAAATTATTAAATTTTGAAATAAAGTGTAAAGTATCATTTCTTTTCATTGCCCCAGGTAATAATCCAGCTTCTAAAAGAATTTGAAATCCATTACAAATACCTAATACTTTTCCGCCATTTGCAGCATATGATTGAACAGATTCCATTATATTTGCAAATCTTGCAATAGCACCACTTCTTAAATAGTCTCCATATGAGAATCCTCCAGGAATAACTAATAAATCTGTGTTTTCAGGAAGATTAGTATCTTTATGCCAAACAATTGTTACATCACATCCTATCTTTTCAAAAGCATATTGAGTGTCATATTCACAGTTTGTTCCGGGAAATTGTAATACAGTTACATTCATAATATTAACCTAAAATTTCAATATCGTAATCTTCAATTACAGTGTTAGCTAAAAGTTTCTCACACATTTTTACAACTTGCTCATTTGCCTCTTCTTTACTCGTAGCATTTAATTCCATAATTATTTGTTTTCCAATTCTAACATCTTTAACAACTTCTTTAAATCCTAAGGTATCTAAAGCATGATGTGTTGCCTTACCTTGATCATCTAATACACCTTGTTTTAATGCTACGTTTACAATTGCTTTCATTTATTACCTTTTAATATTTATATTTTTGCGATTATATCTAAAACTGATTTATATCAGTTTTAGATTATAAAGAGCAGTTATGCTCTACTCTAGAACTACTTACTTAACCTATTATAAATAGTACTGTATCCATCTAAAATTGTATTTTTAATAGAGTCTGGAACTTCTACGTCTAATTTTTCTCCAACTTTTAAATCTTTTGATTTTTCTTTCCAACTATTCTTTTTTGCAAAATTACGTAGAATTTGTTTATCCATTGAGATATAATTTCCAGCATTAAACTCTTCAAGTGATATAAACCTTGAACTTTCAGGTGTTAAAACTTCATCACCTAAAACCCACTCATTTTGTGAATTAATAAAAATTTCAAATTTTGTATCAACAATAACAATTCCATTTTCTTCAGCATATTTCGTAAAATCTTTAAATAGTTTTTCTAAACTTGAAATAATTTCAGGGAAAAGCTCTCTAACTTTTGCAGAATTCAAAGGCTCATCTTTAATTCCTTTTGTTGTTGGCGTAAAAATTGGTGTTTCAAATTTATGCCATTGAGATAAATTTGAAGGCAACTCTAATCCATAAGGATCGTTTCCATTTTGACATGCTTCAAATAATGAACCTGTTAAATAATTTCTAAAAATAAATTCAAACTGAACAACATCTCCATCTATTTCTGCTTCTAATGGTTTACATAATTCCATAAGTTGACATCTTGGAGCAATCTCTAAACTTTGATCAATACTTTCAGTTAGTATAGCTGTTCTAATACCTGATTCTAAAGCAAATTTGGCACCATTATTTGAAATAGCAGTTTGAGAAACACCTTTTCCATTAATTTCAAGATTTAATGGAATATCAAATACTGAACATCTATCACTTCTTACTAAAAGAACTTTTTGTTCCTCACCTGGGCATGTATAAAGATCTGCATTCTTACCAATGTAAAATAGGTTATACCCTAACTCTTCTAATTGCGAAATACCTTTTTGAGATGTGGTTTTTTTTGATTCAGGCCAAAGTCCAAGTTCAACAATATCTCTTATTTTCATTTACTCTCCTATTTATTTGTTAATAATTATTAATGATTTTAAAATACCTAAAGCAGTATTAAGTTGATTATCGTTTTCTATATCTTCTTTGTTGATTAATTTTTTATTCATAGGTTCAATTTTTGCTTTTTTTACACTATTATCTTTTTCTAACTCAACTTCTAGATGTTTTTTAAGATCAGCTTCTTTTAATTTAAATTCAGAATTTTTCTCATGAACACTCTCTCCTTCATAAGAGATTACATCCGGATTTATACCTTTTGCTTGTATTGTTCTACCACTTGGTAAATAATATTTTGCAATTGTTAATTTAATATTTTCACTTCTATCTTCTCTAACTGGCAAAATAGCTTGAACAGAACCTTTTCCAAATGTCTTCTCTCCAATAACTATAGCTCTTTTATGATCTTGTAAAGCTCCACTTACAATCTCCGAAGCAGAAGCAGAACCACCATTTACAAGAACAACTAAAGGTACTTTAGAAACAGTAGTTGATTTCTTTGCATAAAATTTTTCTTCGTCTTCTTTTTTTCTACCTTTTTGAGAAACTACAATTCCTTCGTCAATAAAAAGATCAACTACACCAATAGCTTGAGTTAATAATCCTCCTGGATTATTTCTTAAATCTAAAATAATTCCTTTTATCTTTGGTCTATTTTTAATCTCTTTTCTTAAATTATTCGTTACTTTTCTATCGAAACTTGAAACTCTTAAATATAATAGATCTTCATTTTCAATCGTTTTCGCAAATACAGATTGTATTTTTATAATATCTCGAACTATATCAATTTTAATTGGTTTATTTTCACCTTTTCTAACAATAGTTAAAACTATGGGCGTTTTTGGTTTACCTCTCATTAATGATACAGCTTCATCTAAAGTCATATTTAATGTTGAGTTACTATCGATTTTTAAAATTATATCTCCAGCTTTTATACCTGCTTTAAATGCAGGGGTATCATCAATAGGTGAAATAACAGTTAATGCTCCATCTCTCATTCCAACAGTTATACCTAAACCTCCAAATTCTCCTTGAGTTTGAATACTCATCTCTTTTGAAGACTTTTTATCAAGAAAAGTTGAGTGTGCATCTAACTCTTGCATTAAACCTTTTAAAGCCTTATTTACTATTTCTTGAAGCTTTATCTCATCAACATAATATTTTTCTACTGTACCTATAACTTGAGTAAGTTTTGATAAAGATTCAAATCTTGTTTGAGTTAACTCTTCTTTTTCCTCTTTTGCTACTATTGATTGTGATAAAAATAAAACTAATGATGAAATTAATAAAAACTTGTTCATTATTTGCCTTTTGTTGATTATTAAGAGTAGGCATTATATAAAAATTAATATAAAAGTAAGATTTTATAATTTTTTTTGTATTATAATGTCTAATTTTTTAAGAAGGTTTTAAATGAGTTTAAAAGAAAATGCAAAATATGTAAAAGAAGAATTAAATAGTGAAGAAAAGTTTCTTGAAGGCTTTGTTAGAGTAGAGCGATTTTATAAAAAAAATAAGCTTATTATAATTGCTGCAGTAGTGATAGTTATAGGTTCTATTATTGGTCTTTACGTAACAAAAAGTATTCAAGATAAAAATAAATTAGAAGCGAATATTGCTTTTAATAAAGTATTAGAAAATCAAAAAGATGAGGATGCTTTAAATATATTAAAAGAAAAAAATATTCAACTTTATCAAGTTGCACAATTTATGCAAGGCTTAAAAGAAGGTAATACATCTGATATTAAATTAAAATATTTAAAAGATTTAGTGGACTATCAAAAAGCATTAGATTCAAAAGATATTAACAAATTAAATTCAGTCTCTATGCAAAAAGACTTTTTACTAAAAGAATTTGCTATATTAAATAAGGCTTTATTAGAGGTAGACTCAGGAAAATATGAAGATGCTAAGGCTACTTTAAATCTTATCCCTGAAACATCAAAAGCAAATGATTTAGTTAATATTTTAAAACATTATTTAATCACTAAATAAAGGATATTTATGAAACATTTACTATTGTTTTTAACTTTAATTTTTATTTTTGCAGGGTGTTCTTCAAAAAAATATTATGAACCAGAAGATACAAAAGGTAATTACAATAGTGATACTGTTTCTTTAAAAGGTGATATAATTTCTATGAATAAAGACGGTGCAACGCTAAATAATGGTCAAATTATTAGTAAAAGAGGTTTATCTAAAATAAAAGTTCCTAAAGGGTATAACTTTTTAAATATTAGCGATAATATAGTTATATCATCAAACTATAAAGATAAGGTCTTAGTAGATAGTAAAGAAATAAATGTAAGTGGTGTAGTAGTTGCTGCTACATTAAAAGATAATAAGTTAGCCTTATTATATTCTGATAACTCAATTGAACTGTATGATATTAATGAAGAAAAAATATTATTAAAAGAATATTTTACTCACTCATTTGTTAACGATACAAGAATTGCAAATCCTTATTACATGAGTAATATTATTCTTTTCCCAACTTTAGATGGAAAAATAGTTGTAGTTTCAAAAGAAGACAACCAAATAATAAAAAATATTGTAGTTGATCCAAATGGACAGTTTAACAATATTATATTTTTAGATGTGATAAATGACACTCTAGTAGCAGCAACAGCTAATAAAGTTATATCTGTAGGGGATGGAGTTTTAAATATAAAAGATTATTCTGTACGTGATATTATTTCACATGACAATTTTATTTATATTGCTACAATTGATGGTCAAATAATTAAAACTGATATTTCTTTAAATATTATTAACAGAAAAAAATATAAATTTGCAAAATTTTATGTTCTTGCATATGGTTCATCTTTGTATGCACTTGAATCTGAAGGTTATTTAATTAATATTTCAAAAGATTTTAAATCTGATAAGATATATGATTTTGATTTTGACAATGAAGAAAAAGTAATAGCTATTGATAATACAATCTATTATGATAATGAAGCTATCATTTTAAAATAACAAATATATAAGAGAAGATTTATTCTTCTCTTATAATCTCTATTATATAAAAGCTCTATCCACCCTATTTAATAATATCATGTTTTATTTATTTAATCTTTTGAAGTGATATAATCATTAAGAAATATTGTGTATACAATATAATCAATATTTTATATACTAATATTTTTAAAATATTGGATATATTTTATACAGACAAATGCCAAAATTTCATACTTTTCATTATATAATTATTTTAAGAATATTTAAAAGGAATTTTTAATGGCAGGATTAAAGGATTTAAAAGGTCAAGGACATACAGCAACACTGTTTATGGCTTTCTTATATTTTGATATGAGTTTTATGGTATGGACAATGTTAGGCCCTTTAAGTACTGAAATAAGTGAAGCATTAGCTTTAAATGGTTATATAATGTCTGCAAGCGAAAAAGCTACATTACTGTCACTTCCAATACTATCAGGAGCAATTTTAAGAATTGTATTAGGTTTTGGTGTAGATAAATTAGGTGCGAAAACAACTGCGCTTATTTCTCAATCTATTGTAATAGCTGCACTTTTAAGTACTTATTTACAAGGTGATAGTATTACTTATAATCAACTTCTTATAGTTGCACTGGGTCTTGGTTTTGCAGGAGCTTCATTTGCAGTTGCACTTCCACAAGCTGGTCAATGGTATCCACCAAAACTTCAAGGAGTTGTACTTGGTATTGCAGGAGCTGGTAATATTGGTGTTGTTGTTGATTTCTTATTTGCACCAAAAATTGCTGAAATTTGGGGTTGGAATACAGTATTTGGGGTTGGAGCATTTATGGCAATTATTGTATTTATTGCATATTTATTCCTAGCAAAAGATGCGCCTGAATCTGTATATAAAGCAAACCCAAAAAAGTTATCGGATTATGGTAAACTATTAAAAGATAAAGATACATGGTGGTTTTCGCTATTTTATGCAGTTTCATTTGGTGGCTTTGTTGGCTTTGCAGGATACATGAAAGTATATTTAATGAACACATATCAAGCTGATATGTCTGTATTTGGATTAGACATGTTAAATGAAAGTAATGTAAAAGTTATTGCGGGTTATTTTGGAGCTTTATGTATTTTTGCAGGTGCTATATTAAGACCTGTTGGTGGTAATATTGCTGATAAAATCGGTGGAGTAAAATCTTTATACTTCTTCTATGGAATGGTTGTTTGTCTAGCTGTTATTAATGCATTAGTTATACTACCATTTTTTGTTGCTATTATTATCCTATTTTTAACTATGGCATGTCTTGGTATGGCTAATGGAGCTGTTTTTCAACTAGTACCTCAAAGGTTTGGAAAAGATATAGGTATCATGACGGGTCTAGTAGGATGTGCAGGTGGTCTTGGAGGAACAGCATTAATTCAAACTTTAGGATGGTCAAAAGGTGCTTTTGATGGATACAGTGCTGGATTTTTAATTTTTGCAGGTGTTGTAGTAATCGCAATTTCTGGAATTAGTTTAGTTAAAACTAGATGGAGAACTACTTGGGGAGTTGTCGCAGGTGGAAGAATTTAAAATAATATAAAAAGAGCTTGCCTCTTTTTATATCTAAATTAAGTATTTTTAGAAAATTTAATTTAGATATTAAAAGGTTATACAATGGCTAAAAGTAATATTAAAACATCAGGATTTACACTTGCAAAAAGGCAAGAACTTGTAGGTGATGATTTTATTGATATTAAAATTACAAATAATATTGCTATTGCAGTTTTATGTGATGGAGTTGGATCAGCTAGTGCTGGAGCTGAAGCCGCTAAAAGAGTAAGTACTCATCTTATAAATAATTTTAAAAATAGGCCACTTGCTTGGAGTGTAGAAAAATCAATAAAATTTTTTATAAACTCTATTAACACAATTTTATATCAAGAATCTATTGTTCAATATCAAAGACCAGAACTTGTAACTACCTTAGCTATCGTTGTAATTGATGGAGATAGATTATATGGTGCAAATGTTGGTGATAGTAGAATTTATATAAAAAGAGATAATAAACTAAAACAACTATCTCTTGATCACAATGAAGATGGAATGGATAATGTTTTAAGCAATGCAATTGGTATAGAAGAAGATGTAGAAATCTTTTATTTTGAAAATAATATACTAAAAGATGACTCTATTTTACTTTGTAGTGATGGTTTATATTCACTATTAGATGATGAATCGTTATTAAAATATATGAAATATAGTGCTAGTGTACTCGTAAAAAAAGCTAGTAAAACAGTAAAGGACAATCTGCCAGATGACACTAGTGCTATTATAATTGATATTTTAGATACTGATGAAGTTTCAAAGCTTAAAAAATTATCTCTAAGTATTCCTAAAAAATTAAAAAAAGACGATGAAATTGACGGTTATAAATTAAAACTATCTTTAATACAAAATAATAGAACTTGGCTTTGTGAAAAAAAAGGTATCGAATATGTAATTAAATTTGCTCCACTTGAAGCAATAGACAACGAAGAGATTTTAGATTTATTTGTAAAAGAAGTATGGAATGCAAAGAGACTAAAAGCTGGATTCTTTCCAAAAACAGTTGTACCTAAAAATCGTACTGCAAGATATTATCTTATGACAAGACTTGATGGTATCACGTTAAAATCATACCTAAAGAAAAGAGCTTTATCTATTGAAGAAACTATTTTATTAGCAAAAACACTTTTGCATATGAGTCAATATTTACTAAAATATGATTTAGTTCATGGAGATATAAAACCTGAAAATATAATTATCTTAGAACGTGATGGTAAAAAAATATTTAAAGTAATTGATTTTGGTTCTATTACAGAAATTTATTCTGTAAACTCTAGAGCTGGAACTCCTACATATTTAGCACCTGAACGATTTAAAGATTCTTTTATAAATGAAAAAACAGAAGTATTTTCTATAGGGGTAAGCCTTTACGAAAGTCTTACAAGAAAACTTCCATATGGAGATATAGAACCATTTCAAAATCCTAATTTTAAAAAAGCTAAAAATCCAAAAACATATAATAACAATCTACCAAATTGGTTAGAAAGTCTAATTTTAAGAGCTATAAGTGTAGATGAAGACTTAAGATATAAAAACTATTCGCATATGCTTTTTGAACTTGAAAATACAAATAAAATTAAACCATTTTTTAATAAGGAAACTCCTCTTTTACAAAGAGATCCATTAAAATTTTATAAAGTTGGATTTTATTTTTTATTGATTATTAATATAATTTTATTAATAAATAATTGATAATTATTTTTGTTTTTTAATTATACAGCTATTTAATCTAATATTGTATATATAATATACAAACAAATTTTATTTATGCTTTTTTTAACTGTTATAATAATATATATAAAGCAAATCTTATAACAAAAGAGTTACTAAAAATTAGAAAAAGAGAGTTTTGAAAGTTTTGATTCTAAAGTATTATTTAAACTATCAATTAAACAAATAAAATAAAAACTAGGATACTAACATGAGTATAAAAGAATCAACTCCTTTAGAAAGCTTTATAAATAAAAAAGCACAAACTGATATGCAATGTGGTAACTATAGTATCGATATAGAAAAGCCTAAAAAAGGTGAACAATATAGATTTCATTTTGATGCAACAGCTTGTGTAGGATGCCACTGTTGTGAAGTTGCATGTAATGAACAAAATAACAATCCTTCAGATATAAAATGGAGAAGAGTTGGAGAAACTCAAAGTGGTATTTTTCCTAATGTATCAAACCATTTTAATTCAATGTCATGTAATCACTGTATAGATCCTGAATGTTTAAAAGGCTGTCCAACAGAATCTTATATAAAATTCGATAATGGAATAGTATACCATGAAGATGAAACATGTATAGGGTGTCAATACTGTACTTGGAATTGCCCTTATGAAGTTCCTGTTTTTAATCATAATAGAGGAATAGTAACAAAATGTCATATGTGTCATGAAAAACTTGAAGTAAGTGAAACACCAGCCTGTATTCAAGCCTGTCCAGCAGGTGCAATTGAAATTGAAGTTGTAAATACTAAAGATTGGTTAAATGAAGGTTTAGAAAAAGAAGGTATTGCACCTCATCTTCCAGATGTAAATATAACAAAACCAACAACAAGATATACAATAAATGAAAAAAGTGAAGAAGTGATTCCAGCAGATGCACATATAATAAAACCAAACCACTCTGAATTGCCTTTAGTATTTATGACAGTACTAACTCAAATATCACTTGGTGGATTTGCTGCAATAGTGGCTAATGAATTAATAAATTTTCTAGGCTTTAATTTAAATCAGCCAAATATATGGATGATTCTTGCTGTTTTTATTCCTGTTGCAATTGGGTTACCACTTTCAGCACTTCATTTAGGTCGTCCAATATTAGCACATACTGCTATGAAGAATATTAAAACTTCATGGTTAAGTAGAGAAGCTTTAGCTTTAGGTCTTTATGCTTTAGGATTAACACTATTACTAATAGTTTTCTTTTTTGAATTTAATCAATTATTTAAACTTAGTCTTGAAATAATTATTTTAAGCATTGGAATATATGGTATATATTCACAATCTATGATTTATAGAATAAAAGCTAGACCATCTTGGAATAAAAAAGAAACTACAAAAATCTTTTTCAATGTATCTTATATTGGTATGTTATTAGTATCAATTATTTTAATTGTAAATACTTGTTATTTAAGTGCTAGTTTTCTTATATCAATAGCAATATTTATTTCATATTTACAATATACAGAGTTTACTAAAGAAAGTGATTTTTATAAATATTTAGATAAAAATAATTCTAATTTTTATCAATTAAATAAAACGAAAACATTATATGAAAAAAACTTTAAAAAACACACCTTATATAGAGAAATTACACTTTATATAGGAGCTCTTGGACTTCCATTGTTAACAATGCTACTTATTGCTTCTGAAAATTATACAGAGGCTATTATTTTATTGTCTTTGGCTTTTGTTATTTCATTTTCAAGTGAAATAGTATCAAGACTTCTATTTTATAAAACGGCTGTAGCACAGGGACTTGCGGGTAATTTTTTTGCTGGTAACCAACGTACATAAATAGGAATAATCATGATTAATAAAATTAAAAACTTTTTAGGTGTAAGTATAAAAGAAGAGGAATACTCTTTAACTAATGACAAGACCTTTGGAAGAATATCAAAACATAAAGCACCAACTAATTGGGTAAGAAGTACTTGCGGTTATTGTGGTGTGGGTTGTGGTTTATATATAGGAACGAAGAATAATAAACCTGTTTATATAAAAGGTGACCCATCTCATCCTGTAAACAAAGGTACACTTTGCCCAAAAGGATTAAGTGAGCATGAGATGGTTCAAAGTGAAAATAGATTTACAAAACCTATGATAAGAAAACAAGGTCAACTTATAGATTCTACTTGGAATGAAGTATTTCAAACTACAAGTGACAAGTTTAAAGATATACAAAAGAAATATGGAAATAAAGCAATTGCCTGCATCTCAACTGGTCAACTTTTAACTGAAGAGTTTTATACACTTGGAAAATTTGTACAAATGGGTCTTAAAACAAATAACTATGACGGAAATACAACTTTATGTATGGCAAGTGCAGTTATGGGATATAAACAGACTTTTGGAAGTGATGGTCCAGTTGGTTGTTATGAAGATTTTTCATACGCAGATGTAATTATGCTAATAGGAGCAAATATTGCAGATAACCACCCTATTTTAAAATTACATATTGCAAAAAATGAAAAAACAACCGGTAAAAAACCTACAATTATAGTTATAGACCCTAGAGTTTCTAAAACAGCAAAAATGGCAGATATTTATGTACCGTTGAAACCTAGAAGCGATTTAGCTCTTATCAATGGTCTTTGTCACATAATCTTAAAACAAGGTTGGCAAGATGAGAAATTTATTAAAACTAGAACGAGTGGATATGAAGAGTTTGAAAAACATATAATAGAAAACTACACACCAGAAAAAGTTGCAAACATTACAGGTATAGAAGTTCAAGAGTTATATAATATTGCTAAAATTTATGCTTCATCTCCTGCTGCAATGAGTGCTTGGACTATGGGAGTAAACCAAAGTTCTATTGGAACAGATACGGTAAGTTCTATTTGTAATCTTGCACTTATTACTGGAAATCTTGGACGTAAAGGTGCGACAGCACTTTCAATTACTGGTCAATGTAATGCTATGGGTACAAGAGAGACTGGTTTTACTTCATCAATACCAGGATATAGAAACTTTGCTAGTTTACAAGATAGAGAAGAATATGCAAATATTGTAAATCTTCCTGTAGAAGATGTACCAAGTTCTAGGGGATATTCCTATCCTCAAATAATTGATGCAATTGATAAAGGTGAAATAAAAGCTTTATGGATTGTAGCAACTAATCCTCTTGTATCATTTCCTGATCAAAATAAACTTAGACGTGCACTAAGAAAACTAGACTTACTTGTAGTTCAAGATGCTTTTAAAAGCGATACTGCATTAAATGCCGATATAGTTTTTTCTGCTGCAACATGGAGTGAAAAAGAGGGTACTTATACAAATAGTGAAAGAAGATGTAATTATGCTAAAAAAGCTGTTGACCCCTTAGTAAATACAAAAAGTGATTTTAATATTGTATTAGAATTTTCAAAATACTTTGACCTTAAAGAAAAATTATATCCAAACTGGAAAGAACCAAAAGACGCCTTTAACGAATGGAAAAAAGTTAGTCGAGGTAGACTTTGTGATTATACTGGTATGACATATGAACTTATTGAAGAACTAGGTGGTATCCAATGGCCATGTAATGAAGCTAATCCAAAAGGTACAAGTAGACTTTATAGTGAGGATATGTCTTGCCCTACACAAGATGGAAAAGCAAAACTTTTAGCTTTAGATTGGTTACCACTAAAAGAAGAAGAAAATAAAGATTTTCCTTTTATGTTAAATACAGGTCGTACAGTTGAACAATGGCATACAAGAACTAAAACAAAAACAATATCAATATTAAATGATCTTGCTCCTGAAGCGTGGATTGAGATTAATCCAACAGATGCTTTGAAATTAAAAGTTAAAAGTGGAGATAGAATGGATATATCATCTATAAGAGGAAAAATAAAAAATATTATAGTAAGAGAGTCTCAAAATGTAAGACCTGGAGCTATATTTATTCCTTTTCATTATAATGAACAATTAATAAATATCATTACAATAGATGATTTTGATCCAAAATCTTTTGAACCAAATTACAAACAGTGTGCAGTTCAACTTCATAGTGTTAATGTTCCTGATGGGGTTTAGAAAACATGCTTATAAAAAATAAGCGTGTTTTTACAAGTAGGCATTCACAAAAAACAAATATATAAAAAGTCTCAATGGTTATAAAAATATCTTCAAAAACTAAAGTACACTACATTATTCTAATGATTTTATATGTAACCAACTTCATATAGGATTTAAATTATTTATATAAATTTTTAAATCTTATTTTGATTGAGACATTTAGGAGTCATTCTTTTGTTAAAATTCATATAAAATTTGTTAAAATTCATATAAAAAAGGAATTAAATGAGAAAATATACATTAATTGCAATTAGTGTTTTAGTATCTATTTTTATTACAGGTTGTGCCACAAGCTCTAATAAAATAGTAAAAGTTGAAAAACCTACAATTGAAAAACCAAAACTTATTATAAAAAAAGAGGAACCTCTTTTAAAAAGAAAAGTTGCAATTACCAGATTTAGTAATGAAGCTCAATATGGTAAGTCTAAGCTATTTGGTTTAAACAATAATTATGTTGCTGAGAAACAAGCTACCGATATCTTATCAGCAAAACTTGCAAATTCAGGAAAGTTTATTTTACTTGAAAGAGATGATATTAATATTGTAAATAATGAAATACAAGATTATAACTTGAAATCATTAAAAATTGGTTCAGACTATCTTATTGTTGGTTCAGTTACTGAATTTGGCAGAAAAAATATGTCAGATACAGGAGTTTTTTCTAGAACTAAAGTTCAAACAGCATATGCAAAAGTAAGTGTCAGATTAATTGATGTTAAAACAGGACAAATTATCTTTGCTCAAGAAGGTGCGGGTGAAGCTAAAAGTGAAGCTGGTACTTCTTTTGGCTTAGGTAAACATGTTGGATATGATTCAACTTTAAATGATAAAGCAATATCTACAGCAATTAGTAGTGTAGTAGATGGAATAATGCAAAACTTATTAAATAAACCTTGGAGATCATATGTTCTAGATATTAATAACGATTCAATAATGATTGCAGGAGGAGCTAAACAAGGACTTAGAATTGGAGATACTTTATTTGTTTATAAAAAGGGAAAAAGTATTAAAAATCCTCAAACAGGTATGACAGTTGAATTACCTGGAGCAAAAATTGCTAAACTTCAGATATTAAATCAGTTTGGTACAAACTATACAGATGAAGGTTCAATTTGTACTTTTGTTGAAGGAAATTTAAATGGAGCAAAAAAAGATGAATTATATGTTCAAAAATAAGTTTGTTATATTAATAATATTATTTACTACATTGTTTGTTGGTTGTAATTACAAAACTACAAATACACAAATAAGAGATATTGGATATTTAAAATTTACAAAAGAAGCAAAAGAAAGTTTATTAATTATAATCAATGATAACTATAAATTTCAATTAGAAGCTTGTTCAGTTAATAAAAAAACTGGTAATTGTCAGGATGATACAGTTAATAAGTTATACGAAGTTCAAAGTGGTAATATTAATCTAAAAGTATATGATTTCAATAACAACTTTATTTTAAATAAAAATATTTACTTAGGTTCAAATAGCACAGTGGAGGTTAATTTATAATGAAATATTATATTAAAACTATATTATTTACATCTTTTATAGTTCTTTTTACAGGGTGTCAACAAACTCAACCTCCTTTATACTTATGGAATAATTATGTTGAAAGTTCGTCTGAATATGGTATGAAAGGTCATGAAAAGAAAGTTTTAGAGGAACACTTATTAGAATTAAAAAAAATAATTACTCAATCTAATGAAGCCAAAAAAAGAGTTGCACCAGGTATATACGCTGAATATGGACAAATGCTTTTTGAAACTAACAAAACTTTAAAAGCAAAAAAGTATTTTCTTCTTGAAAAAGAGACTTATCCTGAATCAAGTGTATTTATAAATAGAGTTATTAGAAAATTATATGGTGAGGAATCATGAAAAATACAATTTATATAATCATTGCGGTTTTATCAATGATGGTTTTAACAGGTTGTGCTCCGTCACAATCTCAAATTTCGAAAGGAAGTTTATACCCAAAAATATATTCTAAACATCCTAAATCAATTTTAGTTTTACCGGCAAAAAATACTACAACATCAGTAGATGCTACTGACCATTTTCGATATACAATATCTAAGCCCTTGTCAGAAAAAGGATATTACGTATTTCCTGTCCATTTAGTTGACAGTTTCTTTAAAAGTGAAAATCTAGTTGATGCAGAACTTATTAGAAGCATACCTGTATCAAAACTGAAAGAAATTTTTAATCCTGATGCAATTCTTTACGTAGATATCAATGCCTGGGATACTAATTATGCTGTTGTATCTAGTAGTGTTGATGTAGGATTATCGTTTTCTTTACTTGATGCAAATACAGGAGAAGAAATATGGCAAAATAATGCCTATGCTTATTCTTATTCTGGACTTGACGGAAATAACGGATTAATTGGATTAGTTGTTTCAGCAATTCAGGTTGCAATTAATACAGCAACAGATTATACAAAACTCTCTCATGTAGCTAATAAAGCGGGAGTTTACGGATTAGCTTCAGGTCAATATCATCCAAAATTCTTAAAAGATAACGAAGAAAAATTAATCTTATATGATATAGCAACACTTGAAGAGGAACGACTTTACGTAAATGACTATTTTATTAAAGGTAACGGCAAAGACGAAAAAGTTGCATTAACCATAAGAAATCATGCAAAAGGCTATCATGCTTTTCCAGTTCACAATCTAAATATGTTTAATCATAATGGTTATTCAAATTATTATATTAGTGAAGAAGTAAATAATAAAAGATATTTAAAAAATAGATTTTTTAAATATGAGAATAATAGACCATACCTATTAAGTAAGGACAAAAAAGTTTTTGTTTTTACAGAAGTAGATGGTACTATACCATATAGTGAAGAGGATGGTAAATATTATTTTAATATTGAAAAAATAGTCGAACTATCAAAAGATAAGACTTAATTTTAAAGCAACTTGGGGTATATAATAAAATCAATATATACCCTAACTTAATAGAAACTACAAAACGAACTAAATATTTTATGCTGCAAATCGTTTTCCCTAAACAAAGTTTAGATAAAATGAATATATAACAAAGAAGGAACTAAAAAATGAAGTACTATTACAAGACACCTTTTGGAATTTTATATATATCAACAGCTCCATATGGTGGATACAATTTAAACTTAGAAGAAGATACAATTAACTGGGCAAATACTCCAGATGAATTAGCCCAACAAGTTTATGAATGTGCATCAGGATTAGAAGATTTGGATAATAATACTTCTATTCTAAAACCTAAAGATTTGGATGAATGGCAAGTTAGACTATAAACTATCATCCTTTAAGCTTTATGATATAGGTTCAATACATGTATTTTTTATACCTACTCAAATTATTAAATTTTTATTATAGATAACACAAGTATTATTTATAAATTCCATAATATTCATTCAATATCTCTATATTATTTTTTATACTGATTATTTTTTATACAGATGACAAGATTAAAATATTTACAGTTTTGTTATAATTACACTATAAGATATTAAGGAAATATAGTGAAAGAGAAACTAATAGTTATAGGAAATGGAATGAGTGGTCTTCGTACTATTGAAGATCTTTTTGATATTACTACAGATAAATATGATATCACAATTTTTGGAGATGAACCCCACTTCAACTATAACAGAATAATGTTGTCATACCTTTTATCAGGTGAAAAAACTTTTGAAGATACAATAATAAATCATCAAACATGGTACGAACAACATAATATTACTTTGCATAAAGGTGATAAAGTAATTGCTATAAATAAAAATAAAAAAACAGTTAAAAGCCAAAGTGGATTAGAGTTAAACTATGACAAACTTTTAATTGCAACTGGTTCAAACTCTTTTGTACCTAAAACAAAAGGAAGTGACTTAGAAAACGTTATTGGTTTTAGAACAAAACTAGATAGTGATACTATTTTAGAACTTATTTCAAAAGATAAAACTGCTGTAGTTGTAGGTGGTGGTCTTCTTGGACTTGAAGCTGCTTATGGTATTGCTATGCATGGTATTAAAACTATTTTAGTACATAGAAGTGCTTCAATTATGAGTCAACAATTAGACTCAACTGCTGGTAAATTATTACAAAAAAATTTAGAAAGTTACGGTATTGAATTTAAATTAAATACCACAATTGAAGAAATTCATGGTTCACAAAAAGTTGAACAAGTTAGCTTTACAGATGGTGAAAAAGTAATATCAAATATTGTAGTCTTTGCAACTGGAATTATTCCAAATACTATTCTTGCAAATGAAGCAGGACTTGAAATAAAAAAAGGTATTGTCGTCAATGATCACTTACAAACAAGTGATGAAGATATTTTTGCTATTGGAGAGTGTGCAGAACATAAAGGTAATACTTATGGTCTAGTAGCTCCTCTTTATGAACAAGCTAAATTTTGTGCTAAGAAATTAGCTAATAAAGATAGTGAAGGATATAAAGGTTCAACCTTATCAACAAGATTAAAAATTTCTGGAATTGATTTATTTTCAGCAGGAGATTATCTAGGAGATGAAACAACTGAAGAATTAATCTTACTTGATGAAAAAGTTGGAGTATATAAAAAACTTGTAATTTATGATAACAAAATTATTGGTATAGTTTTATATGGAGATACAGCTGATGCTTCATGGTATTTAAAATTATTAAAAGAACATACTGATATAAGTGATTTAAGAACTAAGATTTTATTTGGAAAAGCTGCTCTTTTAGGTGATTCAGGACATGGTGGAGACGATGTTAATTCTATGAGTGACGATGAAGAAGTTTGTGGATGTAATGGCGTATGCAAAGGCGATGTCGTAAATGCAATTAAAGAAAATGACTTAAAAACTTTAACAGAAGTAAAATCATGTACAAAAGCTGGTGCTTCATGTGGTTCTTGTCTAGGATTAGTTGAACAAATTTTAGTGAACACTTTAGGGGATGAATACCAAGATACAGTAGAAGGTATTTGTGACTGTTGTGATGTTGGACATAAAGAAATTAAAAAACATATAAATGAATATGAATTTAATAATGTATATGAGGTATTTAAAAAACTTGACTGGAAAACTAAAGATGGGTGTGCAAAATGTAGACCTGCTGTAAACTATTACTTACTTGTAAAATATAATGACAATAAATACAAAAATGATAAAAGAAGTGCATTAGTAAATGATAGATTATCTGCAAATATACAAAAAGATGGTACATATTCTGTAGTTCCTAGAATTTGGGGAGGACTAACAAGCCCTAAAGAACTTAAGGATATCGCAAATATAGCTGTTAAATATGATGTACCAACTGTCAAATTTACTGGTGGTCAAAGATTAGATTTATTAGGTGTAAAAAAAGAGCAATTAGGTCCTATGTGGCAAGATTTAAATGATTGTGGTTTTGTTTCAGGACAAGCATATGCAAAAGGGCTAAGAACAGTAAAAACTTGTGTTGGTAATCAATGGTGTAGATTTGGAACACAAGACTCTATGCAAATGGGTGTAGATTTAGAAAGACTAACTTGGGGTTCATGGACTCCTCATAAATTTAAACTAGCTGTATCTGGATGTCCTAGAAATTGTGCAGAAGCTACTATTAAAGATATTGGCGTTATTGGCGTTGATTCAGGTTGGGAAATTCATATAGCTGGTAATGGTGGAATAAAAGTTAGAGTAACTGACTTTTTTACAAAAGTACAAACAGATGAAGAACTTTTTGAATATGTAAAAGCTCTAACACAATTTTATAGAGAAGATGCATATTACTTAGAAAGAACTGCTCATTGGGTAGAAAGAGTTGGTTTAGATTATGTAAAAGATGCAATTTTAAATGATGAAAAAAATAGAGAAGCTTGTGCTTTAAGATTTGAAGAATCGCAAAAATATGCACAAGTTGATCCGTGGCAAGAGGCAAATGAATCTGGATTTACAAAAGAGTTCAACCCAATTGTAATTGATACAAAAAACTTAACAAACTTTGAAGCAAAGGAGATATAAAATGGCAAACTGGGTAAAAATAACGAATATAGATGAAATCCCATTTATGGGTTCAAGAAAAATTTTAATAAAAGATAAAGAGATTGCTGTTTTCAAAACAAAAGACAATTCTATCTTTGCTGTAAATAACGAATGTCCTCATAAGCAAGGTAATCTAAGTGAAGGATTAGTTCATGAGAATCAAGTAACTTGTCCTTTACATAACTGGGATATCGATTTAAAAACAGGAGAAGCACAAGGAAATGATTGTGGTTGTACAAAAACTTATGAGAGTAAAATAGAAAAAGATATTTTATATATAGCAATATAAATAGAGAAGCTAAGCTTTTCTATTTATAGATCGTTAAAATAATTAGAAAAAGAATAATACATATTAAATAATTGGAAGTTCTTTTGGGGCACGTTTTGATAACCATACTGGACCACTATTAGTAATTAAAATATTCTCTTCATGAACCATCTCTTTATTAGGAAGATATTCCATTCCAGGCTCTAATGTTATAATTACTCCTTCTTCTAAAATAGTATTATCATTTATAGTATTTGAAGGCCATTCAGTTAATTGCATTCCTAAACCATGACCTAGTCTTCCTACACTATTTCCTAAAGCACCACCATTTTGTAGTACTTTATTCATAGCATTAAATACATCACTAGTAGTATTACCTACTTTTGATGCTTCAAATCCTGCATCAGTTGCCTTATAAACTACTTCATAAGCTCTTTTTGATTCCTCACTTGCGTAAGAGAATGCGTAATTTCTGTCAAAATCACAGAAGTAACTATCATACACACAACCTGTATCAATGATAAAAATATCTCCATCATCTAAAATCCTTTCAGTTGGACCCATTATAATTGATCCATATCCACCTTGACCAGAACCTGAAATCAAATAAGGGAAATCATCTACCCCTAAATTTAATAAATGTTTTTTAAATCTCTGGCAATTTTCACTTTCACTTTCACCTACTTTTAAAAGTTTTGGCAAATCTTCAAAACCCTGAGATGCTATTTGACAAATATATGATATTTTTTCAATCTCTGCTGGTGATTTTATATACCTAACATATCTTAAAATTTTCGTAGCATCTTTTATCTGTACATCATTTAAACTTGAGATTAATTTATTGTAATCAGATATGGGCATTCTTAGATTACTTTCATGACCTTGAGGAATGCCAAGTGAATTAAATCTCTTCCTTAAATTATTAATTGAACTTATTAATAAGCTTACGCCTTCATCATCTGGATTTGGAGATACCCAAGTTTGAATATCATCAATCCAAGTTTCTTTCATACCACTTTTTCCAATTACAGGAATAATTGCTTTTGGTTTACCATCTAAGGGAATTAATACGAACCAGGGTCTTGTTGGACTTACAAAAAATTGTGTCTTAAACCCTGTATAGTATTCTATGTCAACTTGAGTTGTTAATAAAATAGCATCCATTTTTTCTTTAAACATAAGTTTTTGAATTTTTGATAATCTATTTTCATATTCTTTTTGAATAAATCCTCTCTTGGGTGCTACTAACATATTATTTATCCTCTAACATTCTTACATATACAGAAGGAATTGCCGCATATAAAGCAGCACATAAAATTAAATCTACTTTCTTTACTTCTTCATTTGGGGCATGGGCAAATTTCAATTCTCCTGGTCCATATCCAATTACAGGAATATTGTGTTCACCCATAATAGATACTCCATTTGTAGAAAATGGCCAAATATCAATAACTGCATCTTTTTTAAATAGCTCTCGATATGCATTTGCAACACTTTGTGTAACGTCATGTGTTTCTTCCATTTTCCAAGGTTTAAACGAACACTCTTGTCCATATTCTAAACCAGTATAAGATGGCTCTTCATAATTATAAATAGAAACTTGGGCATCTGCTAGTTTTATAGCAGGTAAATTTCTAATCTCTTGTAACGCATCATCAGGTTTTTCACCCCAAGTTAAACGTCTATCAATAGAAATAGTACAAGAATCTGATACTGCACATCTAGATGGTGACGTTGAGCTAATTTCAGAAACAGTTAAGCATCCTTTACCAAGTAGATCATCTACTAATAAATTCTCATTTAAAGCTCTAAGTTCTTGTAATATCCCTGACATCTTATAAATAGCATTATCTCCTGTATGAGGTATAGAACCATGTGCTGATGTCCCATATGTACTAACTGAAATTTCCATTCTACCTTTTTGAGCTCTACATATTTTTCCATCACTTGGTTCAGCTAAAAGGACAAATTCTGGTCTAATATTTTGTTCTTCAATCATATACTTCCACGACAATCCATCACAATCTTCTTCAGCAACTGAAGCAGATACTAACAAAGTAAAATCATCCTTTATATCCAAATCAATAATTATTTTTGCAGCATATACAATAGATGCAATAGCACCTTTCATATCTGTTGTTCCTCGACCTATAATTTTTTCTTCATCTTCATAGCCTTCATAAGGGTCATAATTCCAATTATCGAGACTCCCAGCTCCTACTACATCTAAATGTCCATCCATTGCAACTAGATGTTTTCCATTTCCTATATATGCTAAAATATTTCCCATTGGATCAATATCTATTTTATCGAACCCAAGTTTTTTCATCTCATCAATAGTACATTTTGCAGCTTTTGATTCATCTCCTGAACCACCTGGACATCTAACTAAGTCTCGAGTGAATTTATAAATATCATCTTTATAATATTCTGCTCTTTCTTTAATTTCCTCAAAAGGAATGCCTTCAAATATTTTTTCCATAATTAAACCTTTTTTAGAACCTCTGAAGAACTTTTACCAACCATCTCTTCATATACAAGAGCATCCGTATCTCCCTCTGTCCCTAAAAAAAGAATCTTAGAGTTTTCATCAATTTCTAATATTTTTCTATACTCTTCACTAAATTGAGTAATCATATATCCAGCAAGTCCAGCAACGGCAGATTCACCAGCAACTATTGGTTCAGGAAGGTTTGCTAAATATTTCATGACTTTTGCAATTGGTTCATCAGGAATTGAAAAAAATGCTTTTGTTTTATTTTCTAATATTTGCCAGGCAAGAAGAGAAACCTCTCCACAAGAAAGACCAGCCATTACTGTATCTAAATCTCCATGAACTACAGTTGCTTCTCCATTCTTTGCACTTTGAAGTAAACAATCTGCATTAGTAGGTTCAATCATTACAAATATTGGTGATTCCTCTTCATATGTTTCAAGAATAAAAGATGCAACTGCAGCAGCCATTCCTCCAACTCCACCTTGTAAAAATACATGAGTTGGTTTTTCATCCATCTGATTCAATGCTTCATCTACCATTACAGTATAACCTTGCATTACATCTTTTGGAACTTCTGTGTAACCTTCATAAGATGTATCAGAAACTGTAAAAAAGCCTTTTTCTTTAGCTACTCTTGCTGCTTCATGTACAGAATCATCATAATTACCTTTAATTCTATGCATAATAGCACCATACTTTTCTATTTCTTTTTCCCTACTTATACTTACATGACTATGTATAAATATCTCACAATTACATCCAAAGTTTGATGCTCCCCAAGCTACAGATTTTCCATGATTTCCATCAGTTGCACAAGAAACTGTAATTTTACTTGTAATATCTTTATATTTACCATCTAATAAATCAGATGAATTTGCTTCAATTCCTTCATCTTTTAATTTATTAATTAATAAATTTGCAACAGCATACGCTCCACCTAAAGCTTTGAAACTTTTAAGTGAGAATCTAAAGTGTTCATTTTTGTAATATAGTTTTGAAACACCTGTTTGCTTAGCTAATTCATCTAAGCTTACAAGTGGAGTAACTTTATACTCTTCCCAAGATGTAATCTCTTTAGATGCTTTCTGAAATCCCTCTAAACTTAAAATATCTTGGTGTTCGTATTTACCTACTACTGTGTTAGATGTATTATCAAAAAATTCTGTATTTTCTAAATATTGTTTAAAATTGTTTATCATTTATTTGTCCTTACTTTTATTAAATTTTATTTATTTTACTTTTTATTATTTACTTATCAAACGCTAAATCCCTTTAGATGCTTTCTGAAATCCCTCTAAACTTAAAATATCTTGGTGTTCGTATTTACCTACTACTGCGTTAGATGTATTATAAAAAATTATATATTCTTTAAATATTGTTTAAAATTGTTTATCATTTTTTTGTCCTTACTTTTATTAAATTTTATTTCTTTTACTTTTTATTATTTACTTATCAAACGCTAAATCCCTTAAAAACAAAGCTGAATCAGGGAAGAATATTAAAATTGCCGACATCAACATTAAAATCATGAAGAAGGGGAATATCCCACTTATTACTTGCATATATGATTTTTTAAATACTGCAATTGCAGTAAAAATATCACATCCAAATGGTGGTGTTGCAGAACCAACTGCCATTTGTAAAGTAATTACAACTCCAACTAATACTGGATCCAGTCCAGATGAATCAATTATTGGCATAAATACTGGTGTTAAAATCAGTAATACAACAATTGAATCAACAAACATACACCCTATTACAAAAGCAAGAGAGATTACAAAAAGTATAAACTCTGGACTTGCATTTTCTAAATCAAGTGCTCCTAATAATTCTTGAGGAATCATTTCAAAAGATATATACCAAGAGAATGCTTGACCAGCTCCAACAAGAATAAATACTACAGCAGTAATAAGTCCCGTACTAAGTGATGAATCAATTAAATCTTTTAGTCCTAGTTTTTTATATATCACTACTTCTAAAATAATCGCATATAACACTGAAAATGCTGCCGCTTCTGTTGGAGTAAATGCTCCTGAATAAATTCCACCTACAATTAAAATAGGGAAACCCATTGGTAATATTGAACTCTTTACAGCTTTTAATCTTTTTGGCCAATCAGCTTTTGGAGCCAATGTAATTTCATCTTGGTGCGTTATTGAATAAATGTAACAATACACTGAAAATAGACCTGCTAATATAAGTCCTGGTCCAATTCCTGCGATAAATAACTCTGCAATATTTGCATTTGCTAAAACACCGTATAAAATAAGTCCGATACTAGGTGGAATTAACCAAGCAATATCACTTGCATTGATTATAAGTCCTAAAATAAAACTGTCTTTATATCCAGCTTTTAATAATTTTGGTCTCATAATTGTTCCCACTGATACAACTGTTGCTTGAGTTGAACCTGAAACTGAACCAAATAAAGTACATGAAATACAAGTAGTAATTGGTAATCCACCTCTATAGTGACCAATAAATACTTCAATCAAATCAAGTAATCTTGTAGCTGCATGGCCTCGGGTCATAATATCTGCAGCAAAAATAAACATTGGTATTGCTATTAATGCATTGGGTGTAATACCTGTAATCATTTGTTGAATTATATTTTGCAGAGGCAAATCTGAAAAATGTAAAAACCCTACCATTGTTGCAATTGTTAAAGGTACAACCATTGGGAAACTCAAAAATAGAAGTATTACCATTACTGTTAATAATGCAAAAGTAATAACATATACATCAAGCTCACCAGCTATTACGTTTTGTAAAAATTCTAACATGCTTGATCACCTATCGTTGAATCACAATCTTTCTCTTCAATAACATCAAAAGAAAGATAAATTTCATCGTGCAATAGATTTTGAATAAACCTAATAAAAAATTGAATACCAGCCATAAGAAACCCTATAGGTACGATCATATATACCAAGTATACTTCAACTTGAAGTGCTGGGCTTAATCTATTTATTTCTTTTAATTGCATCACATAGTTATAAGCTTCATAGGCTAACAAAAACATCAACATAGAAGTTGTAATTGCAATTATAATCATCAAAAACTTTTTCTTTTTATGAGATAAGTTATCATATATTGCAGTCATACGAATATTTCTTCCATTTCTAACTGCATATGCTAATCCAATAAAAGTTACTGATACCATCAAAAACTGATTTAATTCCTCAGAAAAATATATACTTTGATCAAAGATATATCTTCCTAAAGCATTTGCCGTTGTGTTAAGCATCATCAACAAAATAGACATAGATAAAATTATCTTCTCAATTTTTGCTGTAACATAATTAACTTTTGCTAATACATTTTTCATATTATCTCTCTTTCTTTAAAAGCGAACCAAAACCAAAAATTGGCTTTTTATAGTTTGCTAACCTTAAAATATCCCAAGCCATAACTTGATTACTTGATAAAATTAATTTACCAGTAACTTTTTCTAATTCATCTATATATCTACTTATATTTAAATTTGTACAAGAGACAAAAATGGTTTTTAATTTTTCATCTTTTGCCATTTCAATTACTGCATTTTTTATAGACTCTGGGGTAATACTTGGAACTAAATTGTCATTTGTATTATTAAATGTCGCCGCACTAATAGTTTTGATATTTGCTTGCATACCATCTATAATTCCTTGTGTTACTTCTATACTATACGGAGTAATTACTCCTAACTCATTTATATTTAAAAACTCACATGCATTTTTAATTGCTGTATATGGGTTTGTTACTTCTTTTATCTCTCTTTTTGAATTACTTTGTTTAATAATTCTTGCAACTTCATCTTCACCTATTGTCATTGAAGCTGATGTACAAGATAAGGCAACAACATCTAAAGTTAGTCCTGGTAAGATTGTGTTTGTGGCGCAAGCTAATTCATTTTTTATCGCCATTAAAACTTCAGGTGTAAGTTCTACAGAATCCATCATAACCCTAGAAGGGAAACATAAAACTCCGGTATCTTTTAAAATTGCATCAAATTCATATAACGTAATTTGGTCTGTTGCAAGAAGTATTAAACCTATTTTTCCATTATGAGATATTGTGTTATTAAGTTCACTATCTATTACTTTTATTTTCATTATTTTTCCTTTAAAAAAGCCCAAAGGGCTTTTTTAATTAGTGTCTACTTTCAGCTTCTTTAACTTCTTTAATTAAATTATTTAATATTTTTTTAGCATCTTTTTTTGCTTCTTCTTTTTTATTATCAGGATAAGCTTTTGCTACTACATCTAAAAAAGTCCCATGTAAAGATTTACTGATATCTTTAAATTTATTTCTCTCTTCTGGTGTTAAAGTAATAAGTTTTAACTCTTTATTCTCTTCTAGCATTTTTGCAGTATTTTCTTTATTGATTTTCTTTTGATAAATAAATGCTGCTTTATTTGCTGCTTTGATTGCTTTATTAATAATTGCTTGTTTTTCTGGTGTTTGTTTAGCAAACCATTTTGAATTTGTTGAAATAGTCCCAATATATGGCTGTTGACCTGGGAACATAATATATTTTTGAACCATATGCCATTTTGCATTATAAATAAAGTACATTGGATTTACCATACCATCTACTGTTCCTAGTTGTAATGAAGAGTAAACTTCTCCCCATGATAAAGGAGTTGGAACTGCTCCAAATGCTTTGTAAGTTTCAACGGGAATAGTTGAAGTGAATGTTCTAATCTTTTGACCAGCAAAATCTTCTGGAGTTCTAATAGGTTTGTTTGCACCCCATGCCATTTCACCTTCACTAATCATAGATAATAGTTTTAAATTTGCTTTTTCAAATTTTGGTGCTAAGTCATTATAAATTGTTTTACTTGTTGTTAATACTTCATAAGCTGCATCTTCATTATTTGTTAATACATATGGAATCGAGATTGATTGAACTTCTGGAACATATGAACCTAAATGTCCAGTTCCTACTGATACAAATTGAATTGAACCATTTGAAGTTAATTCAACAATATCATTTTCACCACCAAGTTGTCCATAATAATAAATTCTAACTTTGATTTTTCCATTAGACTCTTTTTTTACAACTTTTGCAAACTCTTGAGCATAGATATCTTGTACATCTTTTTTTGCTTCTTCACTAGCAAATTTCCATGTTTCTGCACTTAAAGTTACTGCACTTAATAGTAAAGCACAAGCTGTACCAAGTAATTTATTTCTTAACATCTTTCATCCTTTTTTATTTTATATATTGAAAGTATACGCTTCACTAACTTAAAATATACTTAAGATATATTCTAGATATACTTAAAAAATATCTTGATTTTTAATTAATATTAGACTGATTTAATTTTACTGCTGGTTTTATTGAGGGAAATTAATAATTAAGATTAAAAGAAAGCCTAAGAAATAGGCTTTCTTTTAATATGGTTTGTTATATAGAATGGATTCTTACAAATTCTTCTAAATAATCAATAAGTTCATCTACTGCTTTTACAGCTTCATCTTTATCTTCTTTGATTACTGCTTCTAGAATTTGTTTATGTAGTCTTTGACCATCTTTATGATCTTCTTTTTTTGCATAAAAGTACCAAAACCTATTTGACAAACCTTGAACATTCTTAAGTTCTTCATATATAAATGGATTCTTAGAACAATTTGCAAGTATTCTATGTCTTTTTTTCAGCCAATACAAAAATTCTACATCATCTACTTCATCTACAGATTCTATTAATTCTTTTAAATCTTTTTTATCTAATTCTGTCAATCTAACTATAGCTTTATCTATGCATAAATGTAATATTGATCTTCGAACTTCTAAAAGTCGAAGTTGTGTTGTTGCACTCGTTTCAGTAATTAGAATTCCAATTCGTGAAATACTAACTAAAGATTCATTAGCTAAAAGTCTTAAAGCTTCTCGAACAGGTGTTCTCCCTGCTCCAATCATATCAGATATTTCTAATTCAGTTAAAATTGTACCTGGTTCTATTTTACAAAATACAATTAAATCTTCAAGTTTTTCGTAAACTTGGTTAGTCATTGTTTTATTCTTATCTCGTTTTAATTTATTCTTCATTTTTGCCTCCCTACATTATAGTTTTTCATAAATTATAATTAAATAACTCTTAAATATATTGAATAAAAAAATTAAGAGTTATTATAAGTCTAAGATATATCTAGTTCTTTTAAATAATCACTTATTTTAGGGATACTACCCTTTCTACGAATCAAATATGTAGTTATTTTAAGAACTTTGTTAGTAATTCTTGTTGTTTTTAATTTGTCCATATAACCTAGTTTCTCAACAATTATTTTTGGTAATACCTATTTACCCATACCATAGGTAATAAAACTTAGAATAATTTCAAAATCTGGAATTTGAACTGTTTCATAATCAACAATACCTAAATATTTATAGTATTCTTTTATACCATCATAAAATTGACAATAATCGCCACATGACAAAATAGTATTATTTTCTTCTTTTGCATTTTTTTCTTCAAGAAATAACAGTTCATTTTTAAACTCTTTTAAAATTATAACTTTATCATTATTTGGTTTATAATCAATAAAACCTACATCTATTTTAAAAGTCAATAGTTCATCAATTATAGAATACTTGTTATCTCTTATTAATTTTAATTTTTGAGAATGGATATTTTTCATTTTTGATTTAATTTCCACAAGTTTTTTTTCTAAATTTTTTGCCAAAGGTAAAAGCTTTTCACCCTCTTATAAATTTATATGCATCAAACAAAAAAGTTAAATTCGAACCAAGAATTACTTCTTATATTTGGGCATTCGATGTTAAATAGTTTTTAAATTAGTTTTTAACCCAAAGATATCCTTTACTGTTTATCTTTGGGTCAAAGTATGTTATCTTTTAAACTTTTTCTATAGTTATATCAATAAATTTATAAGAGGGTGTAAAACTTTTTTTATCATAATGTTCTATAGATACTAAAGGTGTAGTTTCGGGGAAATATGAAGCTGCACACCCGTCCCTAATATCATAAGATATAACTTCAAAATTAAATACTTCTCTTTTAATTTTATCTTTAGAATATGATCTTATATTTACAATATCTGAATCTTTTAAAGAAAGTTTTTCCATGTCATTTTTATTTAAAAAAATTACTCTTCTTTTATTTACAATTCCTCTATATCTATCATTTGTATCATACACTGTTGTATTAAATTGGTCATGTGATCTAATTGTCATTAAAGCTAAATGATTCTCTTCTAAATTTAAATTCGGTGTATTATTAATTAAAAAATTAGCTTTTTTTGTTGGAGTATCCCAAACTTTATTTTTAGCACTATTATATAATTCAAATCCATCATCTTGAAGTACAGATTTATTGTAAGAATAAAAAGAAGGTAATACTTCTTCTATCTTATCTCTAATTTTATTATAATCACTTATTAAATCTAAAAAATCTACCTTTTCATTTCCTAAAGTCGCATTAGCAATTCCAGCAATTATTGCTGGTTCAGATTTAATATCTCGTGAAATAGGAATATTACTCCCTTTAGAGGAATGAACCATACTCATTGAATCCTCTACCGTTACACTTTGTACCCCACCTAATTGAATATCAAGTTCAGTTCGTCCTAAACAGGGTAATATTAATGCTTCTTTTCCACAAATTAAATGACTTTTATTTAAATGAGTAGAGATATGAACTGTTAAGGCACATGATTTTAAAGCCTCATAAGTTAATTTAGTATCAGGTGCAGCATCCGCAAAATTTCCACCAAGACCTATAAATACCTTGTTTTTCTCTTTATGCATAGCTTTGATTGCATGAACTACATCATAACCATGTTTTCTAGGACTTGTAAAATCAAACACACTATCTATTTTTTTTAGAAATTCTTCTTTTGGAGCCTCAGAGATTCCAACAGTTCTATCTCCTTGAACATTACTATGCCCTCTAACAGGACATGCTCCAGCACCTTTTTTTCCAATATTACCTTTAATTAACAATAAGTTAATTACTTCTTGAATTGTTGCTACGCCATGTTGATGTTGAGTTAAACCCATTGCCCAGCAACATATAGTTTTACTAGAAGAGATGTAAAGTTCACTTATCTGGATAATATCATCCATTTTTAAAGAACTTTCGTCAAGTAGGACACTCCATGATTTATTTAAAATTGTTTCCTCATACTCTTCAAAACCATTAGTATTAGCACTAATAAAATCATTATCAATTGCATAAGGATGAGTTTCAAGAATATATTTAATTATTGCTTGAATTAAAGCCATGTCACTACCAACTTTTACTTGATAATAATGGCTACTAATTGAAGTTGCTTTATTACTTAACATTGAAGGAATATCCTGAGGATGAATAAAAGATACTAGACCTGCTTCTTTTAATGGATTAATAGAGACAATTCTAGCACCTCGTTTAGATGCTTTTTGTAATTCACTTAACATTCTAGGATGATTAGTTCCTGGGTTTTGTCCAAAAATCATTATAAGTTCAGCTTTATCAAAATCTTCTAAAGAGACTGTACCTTTTCCAATACCAATTGATTCATTCATACCAACACCAGAAGATTCGTGACACATATTTGAACAATCAGGGAAATTATTTGTTCCAATCATTCTTCCCATTAATTGATATAAAAATGCTGCTTCATTACTTGTTCTTCCTGAAGTATAAAATATTGCATCATCAGGTTTAGGTAAATTAGTTAAATGTTTTGCAACTATACTAAACGCATTATCCCAAGAAATAGCTTCATATTTATCTATTTTACTGTTGTAATAAAATGGTTCAGTTAAACGTCCAAGATTAGTTATATCATAAACATCAAGTTCATTTAACTGTGAAACTGTGTTTTTTGAAAAAAACTCCTTCGAAGCTCTTTTTTTTGTAGTTTCAAAGGCAATTGCTTTTACACCATTTTCGCAAAACTCCGCTATAGATCTTTCTTTATTTTTAGGGTCTGGCCAGGCACATCCAGGACAATCAAATCCTTTTGATTGATTTAATTTTAACAAGGTTTTAGAAGGCTTGAAAAAACCTTCTTTTAGTAAAAATTTATTTGATGAAATAAGCGCACCCCAACCGCCAGCTATTTTAATATTTAAATGGTTATTTTTCATTTTCCTACCTCAAACTAATTACTATAAAAATATTCAGTAATTATTATACTTTTTATTTTTCAATAGCTCCACCAGCATCATTTTTAGATGTTTCACTAGATGCAACATAAATTGCTTTTGCAACTTCTTTTAAATCATTCCAATCATTTAAATCAATAACTAAACCATTTTCAACTGCATCATTAAATGATTTTTCTAAAGTTTTTGAACTAATAATTTCTGATTTAACAGATTCTCTATTAATTTTTGTTTTACTAATTTCTATTATTAATGTTCTTAAATTAGAATTATCACTTCTACTTTTGTAAACTGTTGGGAATTCATCATTAGCATTTATACAATATGAAATTCGATCACTATCAGATGAGTTATTCCAAGAGAATCTTGCATTAAGACCTTTTTTTGCAATTCTTAAAGCTTGAGAAAATACTAACCATCTATTATGACAATTTTTAATTTCTAAGGTTACAGTTTCATATTTAGGAATAGATTCTAATGCATATGCAACTAAAATTTGTATATGACCTAAAATTGTGTCATTATTTAAATCAGCAGTAATATATGAACCTTCAGATGAGATATTCAATGATAAATCATTAATATTTTTTAAATATTTTAAGGCATTTACAAATTGTTTAACACCACCTAGTCCCACCATTTGTAAATCAACTACCATTTTTGAAATTAGATCTGATTCACCAGAATCCCTTTTTAAGGCATTAAAAGCATTATTACACATAGTTGTAAGTTCTGTTCTTGATACAGATATTTTTCCACTTTCTACAGTCAATCTATCATCTTTACTTTTGGGAAGTTGAGGGAATAACCACTCTGCATTATGAATTTCATCCAATAATGGAGCACTTTGAAAAAATGTAACTTGAACCCATCTATCAGATCTAGGATCAAACTTTGTCGCTCCAAACATAGCAAGTTTAGCTCTTAATAAATCCATAGGAAGAAAATCTTTATCTAAAACATTTGCTTGAATTTCACCCATCTTACATGCACCCATAGTCCAAACTCTTCTAATAATAGATGAGTATTGAGGGTTTTCTAATAAAAACTTAGTAATAGGTTCATTATTTGAGATATCTGCCAATATCTTTTCTAATTTTGAAACTTGTCTTGCAATATCTAAAGGAAGTTCTAACTCCGATCCTTTATCAATATTTCTAATTCCAAGTCTTGGTTCTCCTTTATCTTCAGATACATACCAAAACCAATAATTACTTTTCTCTTTTGAAAAATCATATTTTAAAGCCCATGAATAATAAGATTTAATTTTACTTTTTAATGCTTCAATTGTAACACCTGTTAACTCTAATGGTTGTTCATCAACTCTCATATGATTTTCATGAAAATCTACAAGTTCTGGGAATAACTCAATAATTGAAGAAATAAGAATTTCTTGTGCTTCTAAAGAAACAGATGTAGAACTATGAATTAAATCTTTATATGTTTTACCAAGTAGTTCATTTATAGATTCAATAAGCGTAGGAATTTCTAAAGCTGCTTGAGCATTTAATTCTTTTTGCTTTTCATTTATAGTTACAACATCTTCTAAATGAGTGATTGCTCTATTTAGATATGATATTAATTCTTTTGATTTTTCTTTTGTAATCTCTTCTAACGATACTTTACTTAAAGCTAATTCTCTTTGGTATAACCAATTATCAACAACTTTAGGATGTCTAATTAAATATGGAGCCATTCCTAAACCAGTAGCATTACCAATTCCAAGGAATCTTTGTATATCTTTATCTAAAGATACTGCATTATTTCCACCTTGACTTTTAGCAATATAATTTGCCCAATCTAAAGAGAATTGTCTTAAAATATATACAGCACACATTTCAGCAGAAAATGATTGAGAGAAATCAGGATTTTCTTTTAATGCAGCATAGTCATTTATACCAAATTTACCACTTCCGTAAACGGCAGTTGTTCTTAATATATAGCCAACTTTTGAAACTTCTTTAATATTTGGTTGTTTCCCACTTGATAATGAATCAATAATATGAGAAAAAACTCTAACACTTTTATTAGCACGTGCTAGCACTAAGGCTCGATTTGTATTTCTTCCAGCTTCTTGCAAAGGTACATTACTTTTTAACATTTCTAAGAGAGTTTCGCTAACTTCACCATCAATTAGTGTAAATGTAATATCCCATTTTTCAGCAATAACTCTATCATTTCTCTCTTCATCTTTAATATTATTAGAAAAAATTACTAGATTATAAATATTATTTGGTGTTCTAAGTTCATAAATTGCAGTACCATATCCATCTTTACACAGATCCCATTTAGTTTTTGTAACAGTCCAATTTTCATTTGCCATTTTTCTTACAAGAGTTCTTGTAAAACTAATTCTTGATTGATGCATAGAACCCATTCTTTTTAAGTCCATTACTATACTTGAATCTCTTAATTGTGTATTATCTAAAGTATTAATATTTTTACCCATTCTTATCTCCCAAATTTTTCACTAAAAGAAGTACCTAGATACTTCTTTTAGTCTAATTTAAATATAGATTTTTTATTTTAATCCTTGCTCATCAGCCATTTTAATAGCAAATTGAGGTGCATTCCAAAGAGCAGGTAATAATATAAGAGACACTGGTACGGCTGTTATTACAATAAATGATTGTAATGCAGAGATTCCTCCTGAGCCAATTGATATAAGAATAATTGCTAAAATACCCATTAAAATACCCCAAAATACTCTTAAATAAGGACTTGGTTCAGTACTACCACTTACAACTACACTCATAGTATATGTCATTGAATCTCCTGTTGTAACAATAAAAATTGTTGTCAATATTAAAAATAATATCGAAGTAATTAAAGGTAATGGCAATGATTGAGTAATAGCTAATAATGCTGCTGGTAAATTAAATCCTTTAAATGCCTCACTAATAACTCCAGGGTTTGCAATCTCAAATGATAATCCAGCTCCTCCAACAATAGTAAACCAGAACATTGTAATGAGTGGAGCAAAAATACTTACGGCTAAAATTAACATTCTGATTGTTCTACCTCTTGAAATTCGTGCAATAAAAATTGCCATAATTGGACCATATCCTAAGAACCATCCCCAAAAGAATACAGTCCACCATCCTAACCAACCAGTGTCAGCTCTGAAAGTTGCCATGGGAATGAAGTTTTGAATAGCTGCACCAACTCCTTGAATATATCCATCAACAATAAATGAAGTTGGTCCAAAAACAAAAATAAAGAACATTAATCCAATTGCTAAAATAATATTCCATCTACTTAAAATTTGAATTCCTCTTGTAATACCACTTAATGCTGAAATTACATAAATACAAATAGCAATTAAAACAATAATAAATTGCGTAGTGAAACTATCTGGTAAGTCAAATAAAGCGTTTAATGCGTATGAAATTTGTAAACCTAAAAATCCTATTGGGCCTATAGTTCCTGCAGCAACAGCAATAAGACAGAAAGCATCAATAATTGAACCTAAAGGACCATGTATAACTTTATCTCCAAATACAGGATAAAGTAATGTTCTTGGTTTTAAAGGTAATCCTTTGTCATAATGTAAATGCATTAAAACAATTGCAGTTAATGTTCCTAATATTGCCCATGCTAAAAATCCCCAATGCATAAATGATTGAGATAGAGCATTTACTGCTTTTTGAAACATATCAGTTTCTACACCATATAAAGGAGGAGGAGAAACAAAATGTGCTATAGGCTCACCTGCAGCCCAAAAAACTCCACCACCTGCAAGTAAGGTACAAAGAATAATCGCAATCCATTGAAAAGTACTCATTTCAGGTTCCTTTGTATTTCCAAGTACTACTGAACCAGTTCTTCCCCAAGATAAACCAATTCCAATTAAAAATGTTGCTAATAATAAAAATTGCCAATATGCTCCAAACATTTTTGTTGACCACGCAAACCCGCCATTTACAATTGAACTTAATAATTTTGCATCAACCAATGCTAAAATAACAAAAGCCATTAAAAAACCACTACTAAGGATTAAAGTTAATTTATCAACTTTATGTTTTCCTTCATCTAATTCCTTCAATGTTTCTTTTTTTTCTATAATATCTGACATTTCCATTTTGATATCCTTTTTATGATATTTTTGATAATATCACCCAAAATAATTTTTAATTTTTTAAAAAAGATTTTTAGGCTTTAAACCATCACTTAAGAAGCTAAACCAGTTTCCACCAAGAATTTGATTAGCTTCTTCCTCTTTAAACCCATATTTTAATAAACCTTTATATATATTTTCCATTCCATTCTCATCTTTAAACCAAGGTAAATCATCTGGCCATCCCGAATTTGAAGCATTTCCTTCTCCATAATCCATATCTTTTGACCATTTACCATTTCTCATCCATTCCAAAACTTCTTGTGATTGATTTAAACATAAATCACTACCAATTCCTAGATGATCAACACCAACTAAATCAGCTGTTTGTGCAATCATTTCACAAAAATCATCGAGTGTACAATCACTACCATTTGGTAAATGAAAAGGATAAAGTGAGAAACCTAGTAATCCACCCTTTGAAGCTAATGCCTTAATAACATCATTTGATTTATTTCTTAATGCATTATGTGCAAAAGTTGGATTTGCATGTGATATGCAAATAGGTCGAGCTGATATTTCAATAGCTTCAAGTGTAGACTTTTCAGAACTATGAGACATATCTACAATCATTCCAACTCTATTCATCTCTGCAATTACTTGCTTCCCAAATCTTGTAATCCCACTATCATGTTGTTCATAACACCCAGTTGCTAATAGACTTTGGTTATTATATGTTAATTGCATAATAAGTAAGCCTTGTTTTTTCATTACTTCAACTAAGCCAATTTCATCATCAATTGGAGAGCAATTTTGAGCTCCAAAGAAAATTCCTACTTTACCAGTAGATTTTGCTAATTCAACATCAGTCATACTCATTACGGGCATTATCAAATCACTATTTTGTTCAAAAAGTTTATTCCATTGAGCAAATCTACTTAAAGTTTCTCTTGCCATTTCATGATAAACAATCGTAACGTGAACAGCAGTTATCCCACTCTTTTTTAAAGAAAGAAAATAATCTCTGCTCCAATTACAATATTGCAAACCATCAATAATAATTTGATCTTTATACATATTTTTTCCTAATAAGGTTTTTGATATGCTGTTTTTACAATAGTGTAAAATTCTTTTGCATAAGAACCTTGTTCTCTTGGACCAAAGCTTGATTCTTTTCTTCCACCAAAGGGAACATGATAATCAGTTCCAGCTGTTGGAAGGTTTACCATAACACAACCACTTTGAGCAGCTTTTTTAAAGATTGCTGCAGTTTTTAGACTTTGAGTAATAATTCCAGCTGTTAATCCAAACCTTGTATCATTTGCTGTTTTTATTGCTTCATCTAAATCTTTAACTTTTATTACACAAGCCATTGGAGCAAATATCTCTTCTTGATTAATGTCCCAATCATTTTTTGTATCAATAAATAATGCAGGAGACATATAATATCCCTCTTTTTCTAAAGATAGTTTTTCTCCTCCAATTACTAATTTTCCTCCTAAATCTTTTGCTCTTTGTATCCATTTAAAATTAGATTCAAATTGATCTTTGTCACAAACAGGTCCCATAAATATACCTTCTTCCATACAGTGACCAACTTTTAACTCAGATATTCTTTTAGTTAAAGCTTCTACAAATTCATCATGTATATCATCCATTACAATTAATCTTGATGAAGCCGTACACTTCTGTCCTGTTCCTGAATAGGCTCCCATAACTGCAGATTCTACGGCAACTGATATATCTGCATCATTAGCAACTATAAGTGAATTTTTACTCCCCATTTCTAATTGACATTTAACAAAATTTGCAGAAGTTGCAATAGCTATTTTTCTTCCCGTTTCCACAGAACCCGTAAATGAAATAGCATTAATATCTTTTGAATTAATCAATGTATCACCTACTGTTCCTCCTGAACCTAGAACCAAATTAAAAGTCCCTTCTGGTATATCTTGTCGAGATATAATTTCAGTTAATGCTACAGCTGAAGCAGCTGTTAAATTTGCTGGTTTCCAAATAACTGAATTTCCAAAGGCTAAAGCAGGAGCAATTTTCCAAGCGGCAGTCGCAGTTGGAAAGTTCCAAGGAGAGATAATACCAACAACACCAACAGCTTCTCTTGTAACTTCAATATCAATTCCAGGTCTAACAGAAGCTGCATTTTCACCAATTTGTCGTAATACCTCAGCTGCATAATATTGAAAAAATTGTCCAGATCTGTAAATCTCACCTTTACCCTCTGCTTTTGATTTTCCTTCTTCTTTAGCTAAAAGTTCACCTAATTCTTCGCATCTTTGAATTAATTCATCTCCTATTGATTGTAAAACATTAACTTTATGTTCTAAAGATGTTTTTTCCCATAAAGGTTGAGCTTTATTTGCTGCAACTATTGCTTCTTCTACTTGATTACTATTAGCTTGCGCTAAATCACCTATATTCTCAGAGATATCAGAAGGATTAATATTAGGAATAGTAAAGCTACCTTTTTGCCAAGTTCCATTAATAAATATACCCTCTTCAAAATTATAAGTCATCTATTTTCCTTTTTTTTTATTTACTTGCTTGAGCATAAACTACTAACTCAACTAACATATTTTCTCGTGCTAAACCTGCAACAACAACTGCTGCTCTATTTGGATAAGGTGCTTCAAAATATTCTGCATAAATTTTGTTTACAACTGATAAATAATCTCTCTTAGTTACATAAATCAAAACTTGCAAGACCTCATTTGTAGTAACACCTGCTGATTCTAAAGTATGTACTAAATTATTCATAGTTTGTCTAGTTTGTTCTTCAATACCTCCTTCTACAACAATACCATTCTTATCAATTGGTATTTGAGCTGTATACAAAGTATTATTAGAAGTTATTGCCCACTCTAAAGGTGAACTTGACTCAAATAAATCTGTTTTAATAGCTTTCTTTGTACTCATTTTTATCCTTATGTTAATAATAATAAAAAGTTTACATGATGTTTACTTAATGTAAACTTAAGATATATTCTATTTTAGTTAAATATTATATTATTTAATTTGCTGAAATTTTATATTAAATTTATTAAAGGATTGTTAATTTACATGCTAGCTTATTTAGTAATGTTAAAACTAAATTAAATTTTTTCTAACAAAATTTTCAAAGTAATTAATTATTTCATCCACATATTTTAATGCATCTTCTTTATTTTCATTGTAAACAGCTTTTAATATTTTTTTATGTAATTTTCTTACTACTTTATGATCATCTTTTTTTGAATAATAATACCAAAATCTACGAGATAAGCCTTGTACATTTCTAAGTTCTTCATATATGAAAAAGTTTTTTGACGCTTTTGATAAAACATCTTGCCGTCTATCCAGCCAATTTAAAAATTCTGGTTCATTAAGTTCATCTACACAAGATAATAATTCGTCAATATTGTCTTTATCAACTTGAGTTAATCTTTTAATAGCACACTCTACGCAAGTTTTTAAAATAGGTCTTCTTAGTTCTAATAATTGTAATTGAAGAGAAGAATTCATTTCAGGTATCATAATACCTAATTTTGAAAAATTTACTAAAAATCTTCTTTCTAATAATAAAAGTGCTTCGTGAACAGGAGATCTTCCTGCTCCTATCATATCACAAATCTCTTTTTCAGTTAATATAGTACCAGGTTCAATTTCACAAAAAATTATCTTTTGCTCTAATTGTTCATATACTTGTTCCGTAATAGTTTTAGTTTTTAATTTTTTAATTTTTTGTTGTTTCATTTTATAACCTATATTTAAAATCTTATTATAATAAGATTATAATAAGATTAAAATAAAAAATATTATATTTTAATCTTATTATATCTATTAATATTTTTTGCATTAGCTTTCGTAATACTTACTAAGTATACTAAAGCTAATAGATTACCAATAATTGCATTTTCAGGTTTTGTTACTTCAATATTAACTTTATTATTAATTGATAGTTTTTATCTTGATTATTACAATCTCATTATATTAATAATAACAGGAACAATTTTTTCACCCATAGCAAGAGTACTAATGGGAATTGGAGCAAAAAGCCTTCCAGCTAGTGAAAGTTAGTATACTTATGATTATTGAAACAGTAATGGCACCTATTTGGGTTTGGTTTGTGTTAAAAGAGTTACCACCAAGTACTACTTTTATTGGAGGATTTATTATATTAACAACACTTTTAATAAACTTTCTCTATGTTTTAAAAAATAAATCGTTAAAATAGAAATCTAAGATTTTAGATTTCTATTTGCAATATTTTCTATTAAAACTGTTGCATATGAACTTTTTGGAAGTGTAAATTTTAATTTACATTTCTTAGTATTTTTATTATATTTAACACTAATGTTAGAAGGATAAACTAAAGCATCTCTTCTAAATCCTTTTTCTTGAATATAAGTATCATCATATTTTTCTTCAATTTTCCTTGCATCATGCATACTTCTAAAGGCTTGTCTTCCTGGAAGCAAACCAGTAGGAACTATTTTTTTATTCTCGAAATCTTTTATTATATTTTCTGATAAGTTTTTTGGTGTAAAAAATTTATCTTTTGAATATTCTCTAAAAACATCACCGTTTAAAGCTTTAAAAGATTCTTTTGAGTTTTTTAATCTTTCAACAAGCCATTTATTAAAAAAATCACTTTGATATGCAGAAATAAGCATTTTAGATATCTTTTTATCTTTTATTATTAAATCTTCATAAATATATTTTCTTGCTTTTTCTAAGTTTTTCAATCCTTCGTAACCGAACCTTTGAAAACCAAAATAATTTGGCATTCCAATTTTGGAAATCTGAATTAAAAGTTTTTCAATTTTTCCTACATCTTCTTCTTTGACCTCATGCAAATTTATTTCAAAACTATTTCCTATTAAATCTCCAATATTTAATTTAGTTCCATGTAAAGTTGTTTCTAAAATCTCAATTTTATTATGTCTAAATTTTTTTAAATCTTTTGAATATTTTTTAGGAATTGATATATATTGAGTTGTAGTTGCATTTTTGTCTTTTAAACCTGCATATCCAATTTCATTTTCATAAATTTGTAATCCTCTAGCTAAACTATCTATTAAATCCCAAGTTCCCAAATTACTCTTTTTTATTTTTGCTATAATAAAATTTCCTCGTCCTGCAAATTTTATTCCTTGTTCTTCAACAATAAAGTCGTCAACATTTTGGTAAAACTTGAAATTTAGTGCTTTGTGTTTTTGTAAAAACTCTCTTTTTATCATTTTTATATCTTTATTAAATTTTTTGTATTATATAATAAGTAATTGGTAAAAGAGGTTTAACATGAACATGAAAATGATACAAACGATTATAAATGATTTTTCAAATCAAAGAGATTGGGATAAATTTCATAACCCTAAAAATTTATCTATGGCACTTAGTGTTGAAGCATCAGAACTTCTTGAAATATTTCAATGGTTAGAACAAGAAGAAGCAAATAATTTAAGTGAAGAGAAAAAAGAACACGCAAAACAAGAAATAGCTGATATTGCAGTATACTTAATTAGAATGTGTATGAAACTAAATATAAATTTAGAAGATGCAATCTTAGAAAAAATGAAACTTAATGAAAAAAAATATCCATTATTAGATAAAAATGGGAATAAAATACACTATGGAAAAAAGAGCTAACACTTAGGAAATAAAAAATCTATCTATAATATCTGAAGTGTTTTAATAAAAATACTTTATATTTACTACAGTTTAAGAAAGTAGAAACTATTATATAAAGTTATGATTAATTTGAGGATATTTTAAAAAGAATATAGATAAGATTTTAAATAAATCAATAATTAATTAGGAAAATATGTTTAAAATAAAAGAAAACAATATTAATAAATGGATAATTATTATCCCCATTATGGGAATTATATTTACCTCTTGCATAATTACAATATTTTATGTAGATAAAATTAAAACCCATTACAACGATGAAATAAAATCTTTACACAAAATTAATAAAGAAAATTTAAAAAATATTATAAGAAATAGAATAGATATAACTAAAAATTTAATAGACAATTTCATAAAACTCAATAATCATCATAAAATTGGAGAAGTTAAAAAAGAGATTCAAGAATTAATTAACAAAACTGAATTTCAAAACGATGGATACATATTTGCTTATGATTTTAAGGGAAATACTATTGCCCATGTCAAGAAGAATCTCTTAGGTAAAAACAGATGGAAGTTAAAAAAAGATAATATTTATATTGTACAAGAATTAATAAATAGAGCAAAAAAAAATAAAAATGGATTCTTTTATGAATATCAAGCAACTATAAATCCAAAAACTAATTTATCTGCAAAAAAAATATCTTATATAACTAAATTAAATCATTTTGATTGGATTATAGGGACAGGAGAATATATTAATGAAATTCAATCTATAAATAAACTTCAAATTAAAAAGGTTAATGAGGAACTGTTATCCTCAATTAAAAAAACAGTTCTTATCTCAATCATAATTACTATTTTTGGAATTATAATTATGAGCTACTTGTCTAAAAATATTTATAAAATTTTTAAGAGATATCAAGATACTATTTTGCGTAAGAATTTTGATTTAGAAAAAAAAGTATTACAAAGAACATCTGAGCAAAATTCACTCTTAGAATTATTTAATAAGGCAGACACAATGCTTTTTAAATGGGATTATAAATCAAATAATTTTTCTTACTTATCAAGTAATATACACTCTATCCTAGGATATGAGAAAAAAGACTTATTAGAAAAAAAGATAATTTTTAGTAATCTACTTCATAAAGCAGATTTAGATAAATATAATGCTGAATATCAAAATGTAAGAAATAATAAACTTGACTTTATAGAACATACTCCATATAGAATTATTGATAAAAATGGAGACATAAAGTGGTTATATGAAAGAAAGCTTATTGTAAGAGATAAAGAAGGGAACTTAACATCTTTAATAGGATATATGTCAGATTTTACAAAAATAAAAGATCAAGAAAATTCTCTTTTTAATGAAAGGAAGATGCTTGCTTTAAATGACATGATAGATAATATAGCTCATCAATGGAGACAACCTTTATCTGCTATTTCTACAGCTGCTAGTGGAATAAAACTTCATGAGCAATATGAAATTTTAGAAAAAGGCACTTTAATTAAACTAACTGATGGCATTATTGAAAATTGTAACAATTTATCTAATATAATAGAAACTTTTAACTATTTATCAAAAAACACTCAAGAGATTAATCTTTTTGATGTAAATGTCCTATTACATAAAAGTATTAAACTATTAAATACTAATATAATATCAAATAATATTAAAATTTATTTGGATCTAAAAAATGAAGTAAAAATTTATTTAAATGAACAGAATATTATCCAAGTCTTTATACATATAATAAATAATTCAATCGATGAATTAAAGAAACAAAAAAATGATTTTAAAAAATTAATTTTAATTAACTTAGAAGTAAATAAAAAAGAGATTATTATAAATTTTAAAGATAATGCAGGAGGAATAAAAGAAAAGTATATTAATAAAATTTTTGAACCTTATTTTACGACAAAACATAAATCCCAAGGTACAGGTTTAGATCTTTATATAAGTAAGAAAATGATGCATGATATAAATGGAGATATAACAGTAGAAAACAATACCTTTGAGTATAAAAATAAAAATTATACGGGTGCATTATTTAAAGTTATTTTACCTATAGATTAAAATAATATTTAATTAAGTGGTACGCCTGGCACGATTCGAACGTGCGACCGATGCCTTAGAAGGGCATTGCTCTATCCAGCTGAGCTACAGACGCTTATAAAAATTTGTTGAAAGATGACGTTAATCTTTTAAATTATATTTAAAAGATTTTGTCAAAAAATGGTGCGAATGGTGAGAATCGAACTCACACTCCGAAACCGGAATGGGATTTTAAGTCCCACGCGTCTACCTATTCCGCCACACTCGCACTAGAGGTAGTTTTATTAAAGTGGTGGCGCGGGGCAGAATCGAACTGCCGACACAAGGATTTTCAGTCCTTTGCTCTACCGACTGAGCTACCGAGCCATACTTTAAAAATGGTGGTGAGAGAAGGATTTGAACCTTCGAAGCCTAAGGCGGCGGATTTACAATCCGCAGGATTTGACCACTCTCCAACCTCACCGTAAATAATTGGTTGCGGAAGCAGGATTTGAACCTACGACCTTCGGGTTATGAGCCCGACGAGCTACCGAACTGCTCTATTCCGCGATAAATAGTATTTACTACTAAATGGATGGGGTAGTAGGATTCGAACCTACGAATAACGGCACCAAAAGCCGTTGCCTTACCACTTGGCGATACCCCAAATATACAAGATAAAAAAAGCTCTTCGAATAAGATGTAAACATCATATTCAAAGAGCTTTAAGCAATGGTGCGGATGAGAGGACTCGAACCTCCACACCGCGAGGCACCAGATCCTAAGTCTGGCGTGTCTACCAATTTCACCACATCCGCACATTGAAATATCTTTTTAAAAAGACAAAAAAAAAGATTTAGTTGATAAAATTCAACATAAATCTTAAAATGGTACGCCTGGCACGATTCGAACGTGCGACCGATGCCTTAGAAGGGCATTGCTCTATCCAGCTGAGCTACAGACGCTTATAAAAATGGGGTAAGTAATGGGATTTGAACCCACGGCCCTCTGAACCACAACCAGATGCTCTAACCAACTGAGCTATACCTACCATAAAAAAAATGGTCGGGGCGAGAGGATTCGAACCTCCGGCCCCCTGGTCCCAAACCAGGTGCGCTAACCAGACTGCGCTACGCCCCGAACAATCACAATTCTTTCAAAAAGTGGACGGAATTATATTATGTTTTTAAAGAATTGTCAAGGGTAAATCTAACAAATTTATAAAAATGTGTTAAATTTACCTAGATTTCAGTTTCACTATTTAAAATTGTATTAATCCATCAATTGGAGAACTTGCAGTTGCATATGGTTTCTTAGGTATTCTTCCAGCTAAATAACTTAATCTTCCAGCAACAGTAGCATATTTAAACGCTTCAGCCATTGCCATAGGATTTTGAGCTTGTGCAATAGCTGTATTAGCTAAAATTCCTTCTGCTCCTAATTCCATTGCTGATGATGCATCACTAGCACAACCTAATCCGGCATCTACAATAACTGGAACTTTTACTGCATCTTTAATAAATGCAATATTATAAGGATTTTGAATACCTAAACCTGAGCCAATAGGAGCTGCTAAAGGCATAATTGCATCAGCACCTGCATCTTCTAATCTTTTTGCTATTATTGGATCATCACTTGTATACGCCATAATAGTAAAACCTTCTTTCTTTAATACTTCACAAGCAATAATAGTTTCAATAACATCTGGATATAAAGTTTTCTGTGCATCTCCAATAACTTCTAATTTAATGATATCAATACCAGTTGCCTCTCTCATTAATCTAAAAGTTGTAATAGCTTCTTGTGCTGTAAAACAACCTGCACTATTAGGAAGTAGTTTTACATTAGTATCTTTAAAGTAATCTAATAAATTTTCTTCATTTGGATTTGTAATATTTACTCTTCTAATAGCAACTGTAATTAATTCACTTCCTGAAGCAAGTGTGGCATCTTTTGTTGTCTGGAAATCACTATATTTTCCAGAACCTACAATTAGTCTACTATTAAACTCATAATTTCCTATTTTTAGAATATCACTCATTTGTATTCTCTCCTATAAATTTTTTATAATCTTTACTTACATTATCTATATTAATAGATATTATTTCTGGCAAATCATAGCTATGTAATTCTTTAATTTTGCTTTTTATTTTTTTGAAATTTTCTTTTTTAGTTTTTATATTTAATAAAATTTCTTTATCGTTACAAAATTCCCCTTCCCACTTATATATAGATTCTATTTCACTCATTTGCACACAAGCTGCTAGTTTTTTATCTACAAGTACTTTAGCAATTTTAGATGCTTCATCTTTATTTGTACAAGTAGTTTGAATAATTATCAAACTCATAACTTTTCTATCTCCTGTATTAAATCATCTGGTATTAAAGAATAATTGTTTCTCTTATAATTATTGCTAGCTAAGGCATGAGCTAAGCTTGAATTAATTGTTGCATGTAAAGGATCATAACCTTGAGATAATAAAGATCCGATAAGTCCACTTAGAACATCTCCACTTCCAGCTTTCGATAAATTTGAATTACCAAAACAATTTACATAAATTTTATTATCCTTTGATATTAGTACATTTGCACCTTTTAATAATAAAACTATATTAGGATATTTTTTACAAAACTTTTCTACATAAAAAAATCTATTATCTTGTAAAGTTTTAATATCAATATTATCAATACCTGATATTTTTAATAAAGAACAAAACTCTTTAGGATGAGGAGTTAATACTACATTTTTTTCTAATACATCTAAAATAATTTCTTCATGAAATAAATCAGCATCAATTATAAGAGGGATATCTTTTGATAATATTGACTTTATTTCTTCATTTTCATAGTTTCCTAAACCCATTCCAATTGCAATAGCGCTACAGTTGTTGCTTATAGAATGTGTTTGCATAATATAAGAAGGTAGGTGTATTTCTTCATGACAAACAATACTCACTAATCCCGCTCCAAAAGAAAAAGCAGCTTTAGAAGCAATTATTCCAGCTCCTTTTTTACAACCAGCTATGACATTTAAATGTCCAAAATCTCCTTTATGAGAATTTTTCTTATCTCTAAAAGGTAGTTTAATATCACTTTTTTCTAAGAGATATATATTTGTATTGCTTTCATAAACATCTCTTTGTATACCTAAGTTCGCAACTATTATTTTACCTACATACTCTTTTGCAATATCAGTATATAAAGAAACTTTTAATGCTCCCATAGTAATTGTTATCTTAGCTTCAAAAGCCTTTTTAGTTACTTGACCTTTATTATTTATTCCACTTGGAATATCACAAGCTATTTTTAAAGCATTTAGTGAGTTCATACTATCTATAATTAATTCAGAATCTTTATCTAAATCTTTATTTAATCCACTACCAAAAAGACAATCGATAACTACATCAGAAGAAGAAAATTCTTTAATGATATTTATTCCTAATAACTTTACTCTTTTTAATTGCAATATTGCCATTTTTGATTTTACACCAAAAGGGATATAAAGCTTGACATCATATTTTAAATAAAGTAATCTTGCAAGAGCAATACCATCAGCACCATTGTTTCCAGGTCCACAAACTATTAATATTGATTTTGATCTTTTTACATTTTTATCTATATATGAATAAATTGATAAACTAGCATGTTCCATTAATAAATCTTCGGTTAAAGAAAATTTTTCGTAACATCTTTTGTCAAGACTGCCTACTTCATAAAACAATTTTTTCATCTCTTTCCCTTTAAAAGTTTATTTTTTAAATTTCCATCCATCCAATTCTAAAGTTGTTTTTATTTTATCTTTTACATCACCTTGTAGTTCAATCCACTCTTCTTTTATTGCTCCGCCACAAGCTAGTTTTTTCTTTAAAAGTTTTAATATATCCTTTTTCTGTTTTTCAGATATGTTAAATCTTCCTACAAGTGTTACTGGTTTACCTTTTCTTTTTTCATAAGTAAATACTAATTGATGTTGATTTTTAGGTATTTCTTTTATAGATGAAGTTTTATTTTTTTTATCATTTTTAGATGTATTAAAATCATCACCATCCAATTTAGCTCCCATTTCAAATATCATTAAAATTCCTTTTTAAATCTCTTTTTACTTATACTTTATAGATATATCTAAGTTATTTTAAATTAACAATTTCTAAAGAGGTAAAGACCTTTCTTTAATTCTCGTTTGAATATCTATATCTTCTATACTTATAAAATCTTTTTGTTTATATTGTTCAATTGCTACACGACCTATCATAGCTGCATTATCACTACAATATTTTAGTTCACTTAAAAAAAGTTTTGTTTTATTTTTATTACATAATTCTTCAATAGAAGTTCTAAGTCTTATATTAGCACTAGCACCACCAACAATGGCAAAATTTAAAGGTATTTTTTTCTTAAAAAGTTTTTTAACTTTTTGCATAATGTGAGCTACTGCAGTCTTTTCAAAAGAAGCACATACATCGTATTTATCTTGTTCATTAATTTCTTTGTCACCTAATTTTTCTATTTGTAATCTTACTGCATTTTTAAGTCCTGAATATGAAAACTCTATTTTGGGACTTTGTCTTAAAGGAACTGGAAAATCAAATCTATTTTCATTACCTTTAATTCCATTTTCTTGAACAATTGGACCGCCAGGATATCCAAGACCCATCATTTTTGAAACCTTATCAAAACTTTCTCCAAAACTATCATCTATAGTACTTGCAATAATTTTCATATCACTTAAAGAATTCGCTTCAATAATTTGGGTATGCCCGCCCGAAACTAAAAGTATAGTAGAAGGAAACACTTCTTCTTTTTCTATGAAAAGAGAGTAAATATGCCCTTTTAAATGGTTTACTGCTATAAGAGGAATATTAAAACTAAGACTTAATGCTTTTGCCATAGTTACACCCTCCATAAGTGTAACAGAAAGACCTGGAGCATTAGTAACTGCAATAGCTTTTAATTTAGGAAAATACTCTTGGCACTCTACCAAAATTTTAGGCAAGGCTTCAACATGTAATCTGGCAGCTAACTCTGGTACAACTCCACCATAAACACTATGTTCTAATTCTTGTGATATCTTTTTATGATAAATTAGTTTTTTTGTTTTTATATCAGTTATTGCAATTGAACTATCATCACAAGAGCTTTCAATACTTAAAATCATATATAAATCTTCTTTTTCATTTTATTCACTATCTTTAATTTTATTTATCCAAGATAATGCGCAATCTAGTCTTCCATATCCCGAGTCTGTATTTATATGTCCTGCTGATTCAAGTATTTTGATATCTACTCTAAATTTACTTTGTAAGTTTATAGCTTCTTCTACATTCATATATGTATCATTTGTAGAAAATACCATTATTGCCTCTTTTGCATTTAAATTACGAGGGATAGGATAAGGGAAAAAGCTGTGAGCCTCTTCTATTTCTTCATTTCTTACTGGAGCAACTAACATTAATTTATCTAAACTTATATCTAATTCATCACAAGTGTGAAACCATAGAAGATTTGCTAAAGAGTGACAAACTAAAATATTTGGTTTAAAATGTCTGATCTCATTTTTTAAAAATTCTTTCCACTCTTCTAAATCTGGATTATCTCTATTAGGAAGACAAGGAAAAGAAACAACTGTATTTTGTTTTATTAAGTCTGCTGTTAACTGTGCTTGCCAATGAGGATAATCACTACCACCTAAACCATGTAATATTAAAACTCTTTTATTCATTGTATCTCACTTTAAATCTTTTACGCATCTTGTATATTTAGTTTTATGCCTGCTATCATAATAAGGTGTTCCACTTATAAAATGCATATAATCAGCATAAAACCATAAAGTTCTCCAATGCGCTTTGTCCGCCCAATAACCATCAGGAACATTAAATTTAAAAACTTTATTAATATAGTTTTTTTCATTTTTTTTATCTACTATTCTTTCATACTCTTTTAATGTAGGCAATCTCCAATTAATATATCCTGCATGCTTTAACTCATTACAATAAAGTATTGCTTCTTCATGATTCTTTTTAATTTTAATAACTGATATATCATCTTGCCAAATTATTTTTAGTTCCAAATCTAATACTGTTTTAGATCCACTATTTCTTTGAAAATTATTTGAAAATAAAAAATTGACAAATAATATAGTTAGGATTAAATATTTCATTATTTGCCCTTTATAGAAAACTTTCCTCTTTCAAAAGAGGTTCTAACACTCTGATCTAATAATTCAATACTTACCTTATAACCTTCTTTATAAACTAATCCAACAAGTTCTTTACAAACTTTTTGCTCAGTATTTATATTTACATCAGAATTATCTTTCCATTCATCAAATTTTTTTTCATATAAGTTTACAATTTCTTTTTCAAACTTACTTCTAGAGTAAATTAAATAAACTACAAGTGTTATTAAAATAATAAACGGTATTAATAGATCAAGACTCACAATAAATCCTTACTTCTTTATCTATTTCAAAAATATCATCAATTGTATTAATAGATATATTATTATATTTATTTAAAGCATTCATTGTAATATTTGAAATATCTAAAAATCCTATTTCAGATTTTAAAAATTTTGCAACTGCAACTTCATTTGCAGCATTTAATACAACACCTAAATCAAGATTATTTAAAACCTCATCTTTAATTTCCCAAATAGGATATCTTGAAGTCTGTATTTTTTTAAATTCTAAAGAACCAACTTCTAATAAATCAACAGGTTTTAAAATTTCATCATCACATTTTCCTAAAATTGCATAAGCAATTGGAAGTTGCATTGAAGCATTTGCTATATGTGCAGTTGTACTACCATCACTAAAATTTATAAGTGCATGAATTAGTGATTTAGTCTCAATTATTGCATCTAATTTATTAGTATTAAATAACCATGCAGCTTCAACCAGTTCAAACATTTTATTTGTCATAGTTGCACTATCAATAGTGATTTTATTCCCCATTGACCAATTTGGATGATTTAAAGCTTCTTTAATTGAAACATTTGCTAAATCTTTTAAAGGATAATCTCTAAATGATCCTCCGCTAGCTGTTATAGTCATTGAAGATATTTGTTTATCTTGTAATAAATACCATAACCCAAAATGTTCACTATCAATTGGACTTAACTTACTTTGGTCAATAAACTTTCCTGCAACAACTAAAGATTCTTTATTTGCTAAAGCTATTTTTTTTCCACACTCTATTGCTTTTAGAGTAGGTTTTAAACCCAAAAAACCAACAAGAGAATTTACAACTGTTTTGGAATCTGAATTTTCTATTGCTTCTAAAATTGCTTCTTCACCAAAAGTTACATTTGAATGATTTACTTTTGAGACATCTTCTTTATTAGCTATTACAACTTTTTTAGGCTTAAACTCACGTATTTGTTCGTTTAAAACTTTTATATTTCTTCCAGCAACTAAAACCTCAACATTTAGTTTAAACTTTCTTGCAATATTAAGTGTATTTACACCAATAGAGCCTGTGCTACCTAATAAAATCACATTATTGCTCGTAATAAAACTAACATAATTATTCCACCAAAAAGGTAACCATCAGTTCTGTCTAAAATACCACCATGTCCAGGTAAAAAATCTCCACTATCTTTTACGTCAGCTTCTCTTTTTAAATAAGATTCAAATAAATCTCCAAATACTGATGCTAGAGCAACAATTAAAGAAATTACAACAGCTCCAAACATTGATAAATTATCAATTGCAAATATTACACCAAAGATAGTTGCAAATAGTAAACCACCAGCAACTCCTTCTAATGTTTTATTAGGACTTGTTTCACAAAATTTAGTTTTACCAATGCTTCTTCCTACAAAATATGCTCCGATATCTGCTCCTGCAACAATTACAAGTAACCATAATAATGACATAACCCCATATTCAACATATAATGATAATAAAAATAAAAATGAAGCAGTAGGATAAATTAACGGCAAAAATAGTTTTTTATCTAAATTTTTAGTGTAAGCTAAAACTGATGCGTAAATAACAGCAAGTACAAATATCAAATCTTCAGGATTTGGATAGAAATATGCAACAAACCATAACACTCCACTATATAAAAATATAGAATCACTTTTAATTGAATATAATTTCATAGACTCATTAATTGCTATAACTAATAGTCCTCCAAAAAATAGCCACATTATAAAAAATGAGTCAATATAACCTATAACTAAAACAGCAATAATTAATGCTATTCCTGTTTTAATCCTTGTAGAACTTGATTTTATGATTTCTTTCATTTTAAGCCTAATATTTTAATATAATAAATGATTATACTAAAATTTGGCTTTTTTATTTATTTTATGAATTCTTAGTTCATTTATAACTTTATTGAAATAGTTGTATAGGGATTATATAAAACATTTGCACCACTTTGAATTTTTACATTTCTTCTTTGTGTGTAATCAACACTATAAACTCCATCATAATCAACTGAAAACTTTGCACATATTGATGCGGCTTTTTTTATAACTGAATCGGGGATTACTTTTTTACTATTTTGAACTATTACATGAGAAGATGGTAAATCTTTTAGATGAAACCAGAAATCACTTGCTTTTGAATGTTCTAAAAGATAAATATTTTCACGCTCACTTGTTCCTAGCATTATTTTATACCCTTCAAAAAAGAAACTTTCGTACATTTGTGATTTTTTTGTTTTAATTTGATTTTTTTGTTTTTTAGGATATAAAAACTCTACTTCATCAATTGAAGTTGCGTTTTCTATATTATGAATCATTCTTTTTAAAAATTCAACTTTCTCCTCTAAGTTATCCTTTTCTATTTTTACATTATTTGCTTTGTGCTTAGCTTTTTTAGCTTTTTTAAAAAGTTCATTAGAATATCTAGAAGCAGACATCTTTTCATCTAAATCTACAACTATTTCTTCTCCTTCCCAATTATTTGTAACAAATGACTTTTGATATTGTTTTAAATTATGTAAATTACTTAATATTAGATTTGCTTTCTCATACATAAGTTTTGATTGATTTTCTAAATCTTCTTTTTTAGGTAAAGAACTTAATGTCTTATCTAGTTTCTTTAATTTTTTATTCACTTGTAATATTTTTTGTTTTTTATGACTTTTTATATTTTTACTCTCTATTTCTTCAAATACTGTATATAAGTGAGATTCTATGTTATCTATATGTTCCATTTTTGGAATAAAAGTATGTTTAGGTATCTCATCAAGTTTGATTCCAACTTTAACTACTCTACTTGAAGAAAATTCGTCAATATGTCTTAATGCTTCAAGAATAACTCTATTTTCGTTTAATATAATTATATTCGTATGTTTACCTGTAAACTCTAATTGAAGTATAGTTGTTAACTTTTTATAGGAAGAGGAAGAATTTACTTTTATATTTATGACTTTATCGTCATTATATAAGTCAATGCTTTCAATTTTTGAATTATAAAATCTCTTTTGTAAGACAACATCAAAAGGGGCATTAAAATCTTTTTTAGCTTTTATATCAGATTCTCGTTTATATATACAGCTATTACCTTTTGATAAATCAAAATATATATTATTCTTATTGCTAAATTCAATTATGATTAGATTATTATCAATTCTTTTAACAAGTTTAATATTATTGGCATTTTCTTGAAGATACCTAACAACTTCTTTTAATAAATAGTACTTCATATTAATTCACTTATTTTTAAATTATTAAATTTTTTATTTTAAGGATAATTTATCCAATTTATAAATTACTCTTTCTGCAAGTTCTATCATTGATATATTTGTATTTTTAAAATTTTCATCTTTTATATTTACTAATAACTTATCATAGACTTTTGAATACGGATAAATAATAAAGTAAATGTACTCTTTAGAAGTTCTTTCTTTATCTAATTCTTTAAACCAAACAGCTAATAAAGAAAAATATAACATTGCAGGATTAAAAACTTTTCCTGTATTCTTTTCAAACTCTTTGCTTACTTCTTTATTTATAAAATTATACGATTTTAAAATAGCTTTTATTCTAAAATGTTTTTTATTTTGTATATAGTAATCACTTTGACAAGTAACATTATTTAATTGTTTGAAAATATCATTTGATATCCCAATAATATATTCATATGTTTCTTCATCTATATCAAAAATTTTTTCATCATTATCTCTATATGAAGAAATCAAATCCTTGCAAAACAATAATAAAGCTTCAGTTTTTATTTTGGATAAATTTAAAATCATGTGTAATTTTAACAAAATTAAATTAAAAAAATAACACATAACCTTAAATTTAAGTGCTTTTGCGATAAAATTAATGAATTTTTTAAAAAAACTTATATATAAAGGAAATTATTGGAACCAATTGGTGTATTAAATGATGGTCAAATATATGACCTTCAGACTGCTGAAGCTTTAAACATCTCAGGCGATGTTGTAAAAGCTGATAATTCTGCTGAGTCCCTAGAGATACTTAGACACTCATGTGCTCATATGATGGCACAAGCTATTAAAGAGCTATATCCTGAAGCAAAATTTTTCGTAGGTCCTGTCGTAAGTGAAGGATTCTATTACGATTTTAAAATAGATTCAAAAATCACAGATGAAGATTTATCTACTATTGAAAAGAAAATGAAAGAGATAGCTAATAGAAAACTTCCTATCCAAAGATATGAAACTACTAGAAGTGAGATCTTAGAAAAATTTGCAAATGATGAATTAAAACAAGCCGTTTTAAAAAATATTACCGACGATACATTAACCTTATATAAACAAGGTGACTTTGAAGATTTATGTAGAGGTCCACATTTACCTAATACTAGAATGATTAGAGCATTTAAACTTACACGTGTAGCTGGGGCATATCTTGGTGGTGATGAAGAAAATGAAATGATTACTAGAATTTATGGAATTGCATTCTTTGATAAAAAAGAATTAAATGACTACGTAAGAATGCTACAAGAAGCTAAAAAAAGAGATCATAGAAAACTAGGAACAGAATTAGAATTATTTACTTTTAATGAAGATATTGGGGCTGGTCTTCCATTATGGCTTCCTAATGGAGCTAGATTGAGATCAAAGTTAGAACATCTTTTATATAAAGCTCATAGAATAAGAGGATATGAACCTGTTCGTGGTCCTGAGATGCTTAAAGCTGATCAATGGGTTTTATCTGGTCACTACGCAAATTATAAAGAGAATATGTATTTTACTGAGATTGATGGGCAAGAGTATGGTATTAAACCAATGAACTGTGTTGGTCACATTCAAATTTTTAAAAATGATTTAGTATCATATAAAGATTTACCAAAGAAGCTTTTTGAATATGGTGTAGTACATAGACATGAAATGTCAGGAGCTATGCACGGACTTTTTAGAGTAAGAGAATTTACTCAAGATGATGCACATATTTTCTGTATGCCTTCACAAGTAAAAGATGTAATTATTGATGTACTTGAATTTGTTGATTCATTAATGAAATTATTTGATTTCAAATATGAAATGGAAGTTTCTACAAAACCTAAAAAAGCTATTGGTGATGATGCTTTTTGGGAGGCTACGACAAAAGGTATAATGGATGCATTAGATAGTGAAAACTTAGAATATGGTATTGATGAAGGTGGAGGGGCATTTTATGGCCCTAAAATTGATATTAAAATCTTAGATGCGATAGGAAGGAAATGGCAATGTGGTACTGTTCAAGTTGATATGAACTTACCAAGTAGATTTGGTGTTGAATATATAAATGACGAAGGTTCAAAAGAACAGCCAGTTATGATTCATAGAGCAATACTAGGATCTTTTGAAAGATTTATTGGTATATTAACTGAACACTGTGCTGGAGAATTTCCATTTGCTATCGCACCAACTCAGGTTATATTTGTACCAATTGCGCAACCTCATGTTGAATATGCTAAAGAACTTCAAAAAGAACTTCTTTATGAAGATATGGATTCTGATATATTTGATATGAATGAATCACTTAATAAAAGAATTAGAATGGCTGAGAAAAAAAGAGTTCCTATGATAGTTGTTATTGGTGATGAAGAAGTAGAAAATCAAACAATTGCACTTAGAGATAGAAGAAAAAGAGAACAATCAAATATTAGTAAAGAAGAATTCTTTACAATGTTAAATCAAATACAAAAAGGGAGTAAAATTTGAGTAGAAACAACAAAAAAGATGAAGTGATTATGAATGAAAATATCACTGCAAGAGAAGTTAGATGTATGGGTGATGATGGAACTAATTATGGAATTATTCCAACAAGAGATGCACAACAAACTGCAGATGATTTAGGTTTAGACTTAGTTCTTATTGCACCAGATGGGAAACCTCCTGTTGCTAAAATAATGGACTATGGTAAATTTAGATACCAACAAGAGAAAAAGAAAAAAGAAGCTAAGAAAAAACAAAAAGTAATTGTCGTTAAAGAAGTTAAATTTTCTGTTAAAATTGCAGAAAATGATATTAACTATAAAGTTAAACATGCTATTGAATTTTTAGAAAAAGGATATCATGTAAAATGTAGAGTATTCTTAAAAGGTAGAGAAATGGCACATCCTGAGGCAGGAGGGGCAGTTCTTGAACGAGTTTGGCCTATGATTGAAGAATACGGAGTAAGAGAAGCAGCACCTAAACAAGAGGGAAGATTTGTTAATATGTATGTTTTTCCTAAAAACGAAACAAAAAAATAAATATAATATAAAAAGAAAAAGAGATTCTACTCTCTCTTTTTCACAAAAACTATCATTTAACCATACTTAAAGCTAATTTTAAGTAAAATCTCAAACTTTTTCACACAATTGAAAATGCAAATTTATTAGAAAGGACTCCACGATGCCAAAGATGAAATCAGTTAGTGGTGCTTTAAAAAGATTTAAAGTAAAGAAAAATGGTTCGATTAAAAGAGGATCAGCTTTCAGAAGCCACATCTTAACAAAAATGACTCAAAAGAGAAAAAGAGCTCTTAGAGGTAGTAAAACTGTTGCAGAAGTTGATTCTACAAGAGTAAAAAGAATGTTATGCCAAGCATAATTAACTAATTTAAGTTAATTATTTAGTCCCTCCACATAAAGTGGACAAGTTCGATTATATAGAATCGACACCTATTTAAAAGATATGGTAAAGAAAGGAAAGACATGCCTAGAGTAAAAACTGGTGTAGTTAGAAGAAGAAGACATAAGAAAGTTTTAAAAGCTGCTAGAGGATTTTTTAGTGGTAGAAGAAAACATTTTAGAAAAGCGAAAGAGCAATTAGAACACTCTTTAGTATACGCTTACAGAGATAGAAGACAGAAAAAAAGAGATATTAGAAAACTTTGGATCGTAAGAATCAATGCTGCTTGTAGATTAAATGATATTAACTACTCTAGATTCATGAATGGTATGAAATTAGCTGGAATTGAATTAGATAGAAAAATCTTAGCAGATATGGCTATGAATGAAGCAGATACATTTGCATCACTAGTTGTAAAAGCAAAAGAAGCATTAGCAGCATAATTTAATAAATTTGCTAAATAAAAAGGGTAGAAGTTTTTCTTCTACCCTTTTTTTATATTAAATTATTACTTATTATTAGAAAGGATTTCTTCATTAATTCTATCCCATAGTTTAATTCTACATTGAAGTGCTTTTTTACTAACAGTTAAAACATCAGCCCATTTTTCCTCATCATCAGCACATAAATCTTCAATTAAACTAAGTGCCATTGGACCATGTTCATCAGAATCAATTTCAATATGTCTATCTAAGTAGTAAACAAACTTATTTAAGTTTTCATCATTTTTTTTATTAAACTCTTTAACAATATTCAAAAACATATCAGGAATTAAATTCTCCCTACCAAAAGTAAATGCTGCAGCAATTTTATGTAATTCTTTTGTATTAATTATTTCAAAAGTAAAATCTACAAAATCTTTTGTCTCCTGTGATAATTCTATTAATGAATAAGCATGATTAATATCATCATTATATTTTATTGAATAGATTAATTTTTCTATATCAGAAGTATCTGCACCACTTTGCTTCATAGCATCTAAATACATCTCAAAATGGCTCATAGGCTCTTTATTCTCATTAACATCACTCTCTTCAAACATAACTATTTCATTAATTAATCGTCTAGATAGTTTAGTACCTTTTGGCACCCAAGGAATTGATGTACATGATAATTCATTTTGTAAAGATTTTACTAAAGACATAAAATCCCATACGGCAAATATATGCATCTGCATAAAAGTTTTTATATTATCAATTGAATTAATATTTTTATACAATTTATGATTAATTAATTCTTCTTTGAATGGATATATTTCTTTTTCTATTTTTTTAATTTGATTCATTTTAGCATCTCTCGAAAATATTTTATTTTAATTATGAAATAATACTATTTTTTTTTTAAGAGATACTAATATTTTTTTATTAGATTAAATTTGAAAATAATATACAAATATTTAATGTGTAAGGTGTAATTAGTTTTTATTTACTAAGTTGCAAAGCTCTAGAATATTCTTCTTTATCATTAAGATTAATAAATTCATTTTCATCATTAAATAATATATATGATGTACTCATATTTTTCAATAAATAGCCTACTTTATGTATATCTTGTAAAAGCATATTTTTGATTTCTGATAAAATTGTTATTTTAAAAACTCCGCATAAATTATGAGTTCTTTTTGTTTTAGCAACTGTTATATCGCTATTACCCGAAGCTTCTATAAGTTGTTTTATTGTTTCTATTTTTATTAGAGGTGTATCAACAGTAATTATAAAAACCTTGTCATAATCTAAACTTTCTACTATTGATTCCAATGCAACAATTGGAGATGATTCTAAGCTTTTATCAAAAATAATTTTTTCGTCCGTCTCTAAAAAGTCAAATTTATTTACTTTTGAAGAGATATAAATATTTTTAAAATAAGGTTTTAAACGTTCATATTGATACTGTATTAAAGAGTTTGAAGTAGAAAAAGGAAGAAGAGATTTGTCTTCTCCCATTCTTGAACTTTTACCTCCACATAAAATTACGCAAGGAATTTCAAATGAAGGTGTCATATTATAAAGATCTTGGATCTGTAATATATCCAGAAATTGCAGAAGCTGCTGCAACTGCACTATTTGCTAAATAAATTTTTGAAGATCTTGAACCCATTCGTCCTACAAAGTTTCTATTAGTTGTAGATATACATACTTCTTCATCTCCTAAAATACCCATATATCCACCAAGACATGCTCCACAAGTTGGATTTGATACAACAGCTCCAGCATCAACTAAAAGATCAATATATCCAAGTTTTGTTGCTTCTCTTAATATTTTTTGAGTTCCTGGAGTTAAAATTAATCTTACATGACGAGCTACTTTTTGACCATCTAAAATTTCAGCGGCAACTTTAAAATCTGATAACCTTCCATTTGTACATGAACCAATAAATACTTGGTCAACTCTAATTTCATCCGTCACTGCTTGAGATACAGGATGTCCATTTGAAGGTAAAAATGGATATGCAATAACAGGTTCTAATTTTTCTACATCAATTTCAATTACTTGACAGTAACTTGCATCTTCATCACTATAATGAATTTTTGGTTCCGCTCTTAAACTATCTCTTGAATCTAAAAACTCTTTTGTAATATCATCATATGCAACAATTCCATTTTTGGCACCTGCTTCAATTGCCATATTACATAAAGAAAATCTATCATCCATAGATAAATATTCAATCGTATCTCCTGTAAACTCTAAAGCTTTATATAAAGCCCCATCTACACCTAAAATTCTAATTATTTCTAAAATTAAATCTTTTCCAGTTACATGTTCACTAGGTTTTCCAGAAAACACTACTTTAATAGACTCAGGAACTTTAAACCAGTTACCTCCTGTTATCATTCCAAATGAAATATCAGTTGAACCCATACCTGTTGAAAATGCTCCTAAGGCACCATGAGTACATGTATGAGAATCCGCTCCAATAATTACATCTCCAGGAAGGACTAAACCTTTTTCTGGTAAAAGTGCATGTTCAATTCCCATATCTTTTTCATCAAAAAAGTGCTTTAAATCATGTTTCATTGCAAAATCTCTTGAGATTTTAGCTTGATTTGCGGATGCTATATCTTTTGCTGGAATAAAGTGATCAAGTACAATTGCAAAACCATCAGGATTCGCTAGTTTATCGAAACCACCTTCTTCAAAAGCTCTAATAGAAATTGGAGTTGTAATATCATTTCCAATCACCATATCGATTGGACTTCTTACTATCTCACCTGCGTAGACATCTTTTCCTACGTGTTCACTAAATATCTTTTCTGTTATTGTTTGACCCATCTAAATTACCCACTTTAATCAATAGTTTTTGCGATTATATCAAAATTTGTTTTAACTGCCAAATTTTAAGATTTTAATTCTTGATTTTTTTTCTCTTTTCTTACTTCTTTTATCTGTTTAAAAATTATAATTGCAACGGCTAAATTTATAATTACATCAGATATATTAAATATTGCAAATTCAAAGCCGTAATGCCAATAAAAAAAATCTACAACTCCACCATAAGTAAATCTATCTAATATATTTGATAAACCTCCCGTAAGCAATAATGCTATTGGTATATAATATTCTAAAAAAATATCTTTATTTTTATATAAATATATTAATCCTGAAACAATTAATAATAATTGCACATATTTTAAATAGCCATCAAGAAATGCAAACATTGAAAAAGCAACACCATAATTATATGCCAAGTGTAAAGACATATATGGACCATCTACATTCCAATCATAATTAACAAAACAATATTTAATTATTTGATCAATAATAAAAAGAGGTATAAAGATTAAAAAACTTAACTTTAATTTATTTTTCATAAAACTTTTTTTACAAATGAAACAAGTTCATCCATAGACTTTTCAACATCTTTTTTATTCTTACCTTCTAATAAAAGTCTAATTTTATTTTCAGTCCCTGAGTATCTAATCAAATCTCTAATACCTTTTTTTCTAATAGATTCTAAAACTTCTTCTAAACCAGCTATTTCTTCTAAAGGTATTTTTTCTGTTATATTTAAATTTATTAAAATCTGAGGATAAAGTTCAAATGGATTTAGTACTTCACTTGCCTTTTTCCCACTTCTTAAAATCAAAGCTAAAACTTGTAAAGCAGAAGCTAATCCATCACCTGTTTTTGCAACATCTGAGAATATTATATGTCCACTTTGCTCCCCTCCAAAATTTACACCATTTTCTTTCATATCATGTAGCACATGTTTGTCCCCAACATTAGCACGAAGTAAACTTATTCCACTAGAAGCTAAATAATCTTCTAAAGCTTTATTACTCATTACTGTTGCAGCACATGAACCGCCTTTTAAAGTACCCTCTTTATGTAAAAAGGTACAAAGAGCTCCTAAAAGTTTATCTCCGTCTACAACTTGACCTTTTTCGTCAATAACGACAAGTCTATCCGCATCTCCATCTAAGGCAATTCCTATATCGGCTCTATACTCTTTTACTATCTTACCAACGTGCTGAGGATGTAAAGCACCACAATTATCATTTATATTATACCCATCAGGTTTATCATTGATAGTTATTACATCTGCTCCTAGTTCATTTAATATTGTTGGACCAACTTTATATCCTGCTCCATTGGCACAATCAAGAACTATTCTTAAACCATAAAGAGATAAATCTTTTGGAAATGAACTTTTAATTGAGACTATATATCGTCCGATAACATCATCAATTCTCTTTGATGACCCTATTTTTTGTCCTGTAACTTGTTCATTTAGCACCATATCTTTGTCAAAAAATATTTTTTCAATTTCTATTTCGCATTGAGTTCCAAGTTTATCACCTTTGTTATCAAAAAACTTAATTCCATTGTCTTCATAAGGATTGTGAGAAGCTGAAATCATAATTCCTGCATCACATCTCATTGATTCTGTTAAATAAGCTATTGCAGGAGTTGGCATTGGGCCAATCTGTATTACATCGTAACCTACTGAAGTTAATCCACTAACTAGTGCATTTTCAATCATATAACCACTTCTTCTTGTATCTTTTCCAACAAGAATTCTTTTTGTTGTTGAATGTTTTCTAAAATATATACCGGCAGCTTGCGCTAATTTTAATACTGTATTTGCATCTAAAAAATCACCTGCTAAACCTCTAACGCCATCTGTACCAAATAGTTTCATTAATTTATCCTAAAATTAAACTTATTTTAAACTTACTTTAAAGTTAATTGGCTAACATTCTATCCTTAAAAATTTTACAAAGAGGTTAAATAATCATGGCAAATCATAAATCTGCTGAAAAAAGAGTAAGACAAACAAAAGTAAGAACTGAAAGAAACAGATTTTACAAAACAAGAATTAAAAATGTTACTAAAGAAGTATTAGCTGCAATTGAAGCTGCTGATAAAGAAAAAGCAAGTGCTGCTATGTTAGCTGCTAACAAATATGTTCACCATTGTGTTAGTAAGGGTATATTGAAAAAAGGTACTGCAGCTAGAAAAGTTAGCAGATTACAATTAAGAGTTAATGCTATATAATTATTAAATTAAATATTTTTTATTTAGTCTATAATATAATATAACATTGATATAATTAAACAATTATGCTACAAAATAAACTACAAACATTTATAGACAGATATGAAGAGATTAATAACTTGTTAATCTCTCCTGACATAACATCTGACATTAAAAGAATGACTGATCTTTCTAAAGAACAATCTAATATTGAACCTATTGTTAATAAAGCTAAAGAATATATAAAAGTTCTTGATGATATTGAAGATAATAAATTAATGTTAGAAGATGAAGAGTTAGGTGAACTTGCAAAAGATGAACTTAAAGAATTAGAAAGTATAAAACCTACTTTAGAAGAAGAAATTAAATTCTTAATGATTCCTACAGATCCAAATGATGACAAAAATATCTTTCTAGAACTTAGAGCAGGTGCTGGTGGAGATGAAGCAGCTATATTTGTAGGAGACCTTTTTAGAGGTTACCTTAGATATGCTGAAGTCAATGGTTGGAAAGTTGAAATCATGAACCAGAATGAGAGTGAAGCTGGTGGCTTCAAAGAAATTGTAGCTTTATTTAAAGGTGACCATGTATATTCAAAACTAAAGTTTGAAAGTGGTACCCATAGAGTACAAAGAGTACCTGCAACTGAATCACAAGGAAGAGTTCACACTTCTGCTATAACAGTTGCTGTAATGCCAGAAATTGATGATATCGAAATTGAAATCAATGCAACAGATTTAAAAATTGATGTAATGAGAGCTAGTGGAAACGGTGGACAATCAGTAAATACAACTGATTCAGCTGTTAGAATTACACATTTACCAACTGGACTTGTTGTAACAAACCAAGATCAAAAATCTCAACACAAAAATAAAGACAGAGCTATGAAAGTTTTAAAAGCTAGACTTTATGATTTAGAGATGCAAGAAAAGATGGCAAAAGAAGGTGCAGATAGAAAAGAACAAGTTGGAACTGGAGATAGAAGTGGGAGAATTAGAACTTACAACTATCCACAAAACAGAGTTTCAGACCATAGAATTAATTTAACACTTTACAGACTTGATTATATAATGAATGATGGTTTATTTGAAGAAATAATAGATCCTTTAATTACAGATCATCAAGCAAAACTAATTGAAGCAAATGGTCTATAGACCCATTTGCTTCAATTTTAAAAACTATAGCCATTATTAATAACTATTCATACTATATCTATCATTATTAATTGAAATCATTAAATTAGCAAACTACACAATATTTTACTAGTAACCAAATTGTAACCAATCAATTATAAACTTCCATACAAATAAATTTTATGGAGAAAATAATGACAATTAAAAACACAACAATAACTCTATTAGCAATTGCTACACTAAGTCTATCTTTGAGTGCAAGAGATCAAATTAAAATGGTTGGTTCTTCAACTGTTTACCCTTTTGCTTCTTCTGTAGCTGAAGAATTAGGAGCAACTACAAAATATCCAACTCCTGTAGTTGAGTCAACTGGTTCAGGTGGAGGTATGAAATTATTTTGTTCAGGAAATAATTTAAATACACCAGACATTACAAATGCATCAAGAAGAATGAAAGTAAAAGAATTCAAAATGTGCCAAAAGAATGGTGTTATAGATATTACAGAAGCAATTGTAGGATTTGATGGAATTGCTTTTGCGCAAGACAAGAAAAATAGATCTTTTAACCTTACTAAAAAGCAACTAGCTTTAGCAGTTGCTGAAGAAGTTCCAACAAAAGATGGAAAATCATTAATTAAGAATCCATATAAAAAATGGTCAGATATTGATTCATCATTACCAAATAGAGAA
>JAAETO010000284.1 GCA_024228275.1 Arcobacter sp. | reverse complement strand
TCTTTTTTCTATCCATTGGAAAATGCTCCTTTATTGTTTTTGTTTTTAGCGGGTCTTAGGGGTGCAACCCTCTAACAAGGTCTCAATAGTCGTCAGACATTGAGTAACCTTGCCCCTATATATGAATGGCTTTTATTGTAGGGTCTTTTTATTGCTTTGTCAATGGCTTTTTTCTTCATACATTAACGCACTTCGTTTGTTCCCACAAAGCTTTGTTAATCTATTGCTTACGATTAAAACTCTGCTTTCGTGAACTTCCAAAAAAATCGCAAAAATTACTATGCTAAGTTAGGTTAGGGTAGTGAGTACTTATGATAGTATTCCTCCTCTTGGCTATATTTGATTCATAGCATTAGGTATAAATATTGGAGTGTCTTTTTAAGAGAAAACCTATCCATTTGAACACTTTCGCCCTATGGGGCGAGAGAAAGGGATTACCCATAAAGGGCAATAATTTTTGTTACCCCTTAGATACAATCCAGTTTGAACACTTTTTTTTGTTTTTAAAAATGTTCAAACTACTTGACAAGTTTGAACATTTTAATTATAATAGGCATAAAAAAAGCTAAAGAGAACTACTTGGCGGTTCTTCTCTTTAGCTATTAGGTTTATTCGAATGACAGATTATAGCAAAAATCTTCCTTTTAATCAAGAGAAAGAGCCTACAACGTGGGTTTATTTTCAAATTCCTCAAGGCAATGGTGTAGAATGGTACGATATTAAATTACCTTATCCTAACTATCTACTGCATACTAATCAAGGTTATAGCGTTGGTTGGTTAGTTAGAGGGAATGAAAGTAAATATACGGAAGAACTAAGAGCTAGGTTTATTCAAACATTTTTGGAATATACTCCAAGAGTGATTGAAGCTAAACCTAGAGCTAACTCACAAGCTCACACAAGCCCTACAATCCACGAACTTAAAGAATTTAATGTGTTAGATAGTTTAAAGACTAAAGCTCACAATATCAGTAAATATCAAAGTTTACTAAGCAATGATGAAATCTTTTGGCATTTAAAATTTTATTGTGAATATTTGATTAAAAGAGATGGTATTCCATCTTATCAAGACTTAGAACGATTAGCTTATAATCAATATCCAAACAAATGCAAAAGTACTCTAAGGGCTAAAGCTAGAAGCATTTACTATTGGTATGAAGATAAAGATTTTAAGTGTGGTAGAGTCTCTAAAAAGTATATTAATATGAAAGAATATCAGGAGTTAAATATGGCAACTAGAAAAGAACAAGCGATTAAAATGCATACTAAAAAAGCTGATATAGCTAAAAAGAAGGTATTCAACCTTATTGGTGGTATGTTTAAAGATGAATTCAAGAAGAAGAGTGGAGAATGGAATATTAGTAAAATAGCTAAAGAAAGTGGAACTAGTAGAAATACTGTTTATAAATATATAGCTGATTTTGAAGGATAAATATTTTATATTAAGATAACTGTTGTTATTATTTACTAAAGGATAATGATGATATGTAAAAAGATAGACAATTTAACATTAAGTGCAAATTCTCAAAAAAATTTAAAAGAAATAAAACGTACCTTAGATGCAAGCCATCAATTAGAAAAATTTTTACCTATAGCTACAATTGCTCTGATTTTTTCTTCATCTACTGCCGCGGGTAAAGCCTTAACTTTAACACAAACTGATTTTATTGGTCTAACTAAAGCTATAAAATCAGTTAATTCTATGGCAAAAAGAAAGATTAATTATATTGTTAATGAACAAATAATAAAATCATCAGGACAAGAATATTTATTTTGGAAAGGCTTAAAAAATGGTTGTGATTTTAAATAGAATTATTAGTATAGTTTTTGTTTTAATTATTTCTCTAAATGCTTCTGATTCAAATTCAGAACAATTATTAAATATCTTTAAAAAAGATTATCTAGAAAAACTTAAATTATCAGAAGAGAATGCAGATTTTTGTAAAAAAAAATCTGATAAAAATTTAGTCCATAAATCAATGTTCAAAAATATTGAAGCAAAAGGAAAAAAACTAAACTTAGCTCTTCTCTACATAAATATTAATAATGATAAAATTTGTGAAAATAAAACTCTTGAAAATTTATTAATTGCAACATCAAACTATTTATATGCATTAGAAAGATATGATGAAAAAAACATTGATTTATATGATAAGATTGAAATAGAATTAAAAGGCTATCAGCAATTAATATATATAGGTAAACAGTCAATGTATAATGTAAAACATGATTATGATAGGCTTAGTAACTCAGATAAGAAAAAACTAGAAGAAATTAAAGAATTAAAAAAGGTCTTTAATTTTGATAGCATGATGTAGTTAAAAACTTTCAATAAGACCCTTTGTATAGAGTGATATTAACGCCCCATAAACACACCTCTATCTCTTCTCTTAGATTTAAATAAAGATTTAGTCTTACTTACAACTTTTTCTGTAAGTTCTCTAAATCTTTCTCTAACTTTTTTAATTGCGTAGCTATAAGTTGATTGTTTAATTTGTTGGAATTCACTATCTGCTCTAAGCTGTTTAGATATTCTATCTCTTGTGTTTCTAGTCTCTGTATAAGCATTATATTTAATTCTTCTGCTTCTTCTATTTCTTCCTGTAGTTGTTGTTCTAATGCTGTCATTCTCTAATCCTTGAGTTCTATATAAATGTTTTTCTTTTTCTTGTCCCAAATTACTTGAGCTTTTGGAACTGTTATATATTTTATTTTCTCTTGAGTGTATTTCATCTGTTTTGGTACTATCCAGTTCTCTTTGTTTAGGTATTGAAATATCAAGGTTGTTACTAATATCCCTACTAGTAAGGATAATATCATGGTTATAACTATTACTTTTGTATTTGGATTGGAGTTTAATAGCTTTGTCTTGTACATAGCTATTAAGTTCTTCTCTAAGCTGTTTAATCTCTCTTGATGTATCTCTGCTATTGTATTGTTTAATCTCTGTTCTTGTTCTATTGCTGATTGTTCTAAGGCTTCCAAGGCTTCTAAATTGTTCATCGTAAATACTTCCTTTAAATTTCTTTGCTCTTTTACTGTTAGGTAATTTGATAGATATACTGTTTTTTGTTGTTCTAGTTACTCTTAAACTGTTTTTATTTAATAATTCGACTAATTGCTCTCTATTTTGTATTTTTTGCTCTGAGGCTAATTTATGAAGCTTTTTATCTAACTCTTCATAATCTTTGGATAAATGTATTTCTTTTGAATTTGTTTCTAAAGTTCTTGCTTTACTTGGGTCTTTTGGATTTGTAAACTTATATTCTAGGTTTTGTAGGTCTTGCCATTTCTCTATTCTTGGCAAATCTGCTTTATGATAGTAAGGGTTAAGGCTTTTTTGTGTTTCTAAGTCTATCTTAGGAATTACAAAGTTAAGTTCTAATCTATTTTTATCTGTATGTTCTACCCATAGAATATTATATCTATCTTCCATTCCTGGAAGAATAGTTTTTTCAAACTCTTCTATGAGTTTATATTTTAATTCCTGGTCTATATCTTTTTCTTCAAAGCTAAGACATCCTACTGTTGTCTTTTGTTTATAGTTTATTGTTTTTATTATCTCTCTTGTTATACTTGGGTCGCCCTGTAATACTTTTGCTGTTCCTAGTGTTTCTCTTTCGTTTAAAAGATAATCTATTGCTTTACTACTTCCACCTTTTTTATTTGAAAAGAATTTAACTACCATTTGTTAATTCTTTTAATTGCTTTTCTATTTCTACTAGTTTATTTAGAACTGGTATCTTTTCTTTTTTATTTATTGCTCTTGCTATTTGATTTAGATTGTTTCCTATCTTTGACAAATGAAATATTATATCCTGATCTAATTTTGAAACGATTTTTATTTTGGAAGATGATTTTCTAACGAAATCAGAAAAATTTAGATTTGTTTTTAATCTTTGTTTTTCTAATGCATTAAATTCATCTGGAGTAAATCGAATAGTTTTTCTTATGAATTTATTATCATATTTCTTTTTTCTATCCATTGGAAAATGCTCCTTTATTGTTTTTGTTTTTAGCGGGTCTTAGGGGTGCAACCCTCTAACAAGGTCTCAATAGTCGTCAGACATTGAGTAACCTTGCCCCTATATATGAATGGCTTTTATTGTAG
>JAAETO010000283.1 GCA_024228275.1 Arcobacter sp. | reverse complement strand
GTTTAAGAAATATGGGAATCTTATATTGTAGTGAAAAAGAGTTGAGAAAACTTTGTGATATTGGGATGAGTGTGAATGAGTATTCTTTCTTAGATTGATCGTGTGGACTTAAACTAAAGACTCCTACAGATTTTAAAGGGAAAGAAGTTAGTTGTCCAAACTGTGGGAATAGATTGAAGTTTTCAAAAGGAAGCTAATTACTTATTGTGTAAATCTCAAGTAAGTAAACTCTTGAAATCAGATTCAATTTCAACTATTTTATTATCAATATCTGTAGTTATAGATTTTTTAATATTTGTTCTTAATATTTTTAATTGTTTAATGGCATCTAAAACTATTTTTTTAGTTTTAATATCATCAGTAATGCTTTTTAATATTAGTTTTTTCTTAATACCATGATATTCGACCAAAAAGGGTAGGATTATTTTTTTAAGATTATTGTTAATATTATTAACAACTATAGTTATACAATGATTCATCTCTTTCATTTGTAAATTACATTCATTTCTTATCATAAGAAAATAAATAGCTAAAGCAAGTATCTTATCTTTTGAATTTAGGTCAAGTGCATTTATAAAAGAAACAGAATCTTTCATAGTTGTAAATATAAATTTATTTGAAGTTGATAACCCATTTGGTGGAATAATATTTAACCAAACATAACTAAAATGGTGTATATAACTTTCTGCAAAATCGCTGTTTTTTCCCCACTCACTAATAATTTTTATTAAAGTAATAAATATCTCATTTATATATCTACTATTAGAAATTTCATTACTCAATACAAATTGTAATAAGATATTATTGTTTATAGTAATGCTTGTCTCTTTTATTTTGTTGGCAAGTAAATTACTTTGTTCCAATAAAGGTTTTGACAAATTAGAAAAATTTAGATCTAAATGGCTATTCTTGTAATATGACCAACCATAAATTGAATACATTCTTGATGTGAAATAAACATTATTTGAAAGATTCAATTTTTCAAATGTGAGAATTAAGTTTTCAATAAATTCTTTTTTTAATTCAAATTCAGAAATAGATTTGTTTTTCTTTAATAAATTCTTTTCAATTGGTTTCAAAATCATTTGATCAATATGCTCTTGGGAAGAGATATTGTAAACAATGTTATTTAATGGTCTCTTTGTTACTTCCTCAATAATAGTTATAAACTTAGAAATTTCATTTAATAACTCTTCATATCTTAATGAGTTTAGATATCCTTCCACAAGCAACATAATTGAAAGATATCTGGTAGAGAAGTCCATTTCTTTGATGGGTTTCAGTTTGATAATTCTTTTTAAGATAGCTATCGTTTTCTTTTGTTGAGCAATACGATTAAACGAAGTTCCAAGCATATATAATAATATTATCTCTGAAGCTTGTTCGTTGATAAAAGTGGACTCTGTATTATACATTCCCCAAAAAGGCTTTGTATAAGTAATTTTATCAATTGTTAATTCTTCTGAATCCATAGGTTTTTTTCTTTTTAACTCTGTATCAATCCAGGCAATTGATTGTGCTAACAATTGATGTATTGGTGAAAATTCATCATTATGTAAAATTGTATTCATTATTGATAGACATTTAAGAGCTTTAATATAATTGTCCGAAAGCACATAAAATGTTGATAAATCACCAAATATATTTATTAGATTTTTCTTCCTATATTTATTAGAAGTTCTAGCAAAACGAATTGATGTCCAAAAAGATTTCTCACCTTTTATAATTTTGTCGTTATAATATTGACAAATTGCTAACCTGTTATATACATGTAATACAAGTATATGATTTATTTCATTTAATAAAAATTTCTCCAGAGAAAAAGAGTATTCTGTTTCTGCACTTTTGTATTTTTTACATTTGAAGTGTGTATCAGCTACCCCAAGATGAATTTTTGCAATAAAATCAAAATCATCTTCTAAGTATTTATCTTGTATTACTCGTGCTTCTTCGAATTTTTTCAATGCATCAAATGGTTCCTTCATAAAATCTATAGTCAAAGTTCCTATCAAATAATAAATATCTCGTATAGCAGAAAAATGATTCTCTTTCTTAAACAATTTAGCTAATTCATTCAAGTCACTAATTATTGTAGAAAACAACTTTTCTTTATTATCAATAGATTTTGAAATCTTACTGTATAGTTGACCAAAATATAGATCAAAAAATTTAGTTAATGCACTAGGTTCAAAAATATTTATTAATTTCTTATCATATTTAATGAAACAATTTAAAATGGTAATTAGGTCTTGCACAGTAGAATTTTCTTCTGCACCAAATACATAAAATGGTAGAGAAATAATTGATAATTTATTATAATCTTCTAAAATTTCTTTAGGAATCTTTTGGTTCTCTTCTATGTTAAATAGTTCATTTAGAATATTGATAAATTCTTTTAAATCCTTTTTCTCATGCAAGTAATATGTTGTGAGAAAACTAGTAACTAAATACTTTTGAATTGGGTCTACTTCTTTTTCATTTTTTATTTTGATAATTTCACTAACAAGCTTACTCATTCTATCTTGTAGTTTTAATCTTCTATAACCTTCCAAATAAGAAATTGCTATTTTAAGATATTCGTTATATTGTGTTGGTTCTGTTTTCAAATTTAAGAGAAATTCTAATCTTTCCAACACAATAAATAGATTCTCATCTGATTCAAATTGTGTTAATGCTTGTGCCAATAAATTTCCACCTAAACCATAAGCATCTTTAATATTTTTGCTCAACAAAAAATAATTACAAGCTAATACACCATCGTCAAATTTTAGAATGTTTTCCTTTGGAATTAGTAAATATGATGCTGTTGCAAAATAAATTTTAGATTTTTCTTTTTGTGATATATATTCTTCCCCAGCTTTCTTAAATATTGTTGGAACTCTATATTTATTGCTTGCTTCAATGTCTAAAAGCTTATTTCTTATATTTCTAAAATAAATGCCAAAGTTATTTACAATCGGATTTACTCTTGATACATGTTCTGCAAGCTCTTCTGTAAAAACTCCTATTAAAATACTCAGTCTTGCAAATAACTTAATTTCTTTATCATCAGTAAGAATATTTTCATTAATTTTTTCAGCGAGAGTTTGAATTATTATCTGTGTTTCTGGAATTTTTTCCCAACCGCTCAACATATTATCAACGACTGTCTTACTAGAAGAACTACTATCTTGATTTCTTATTATTTTTGCAATCAATCCATTGATAATATCAGGGTGACCTTCGGTACTATACTGAATCATTTTAAATAATTTATCACTCAATTCGTTTATATCAATTTTATTCAGTTCGAATAAATCTTTTATTTCGTCTGTACCAAATCCATTTAACTTTATAGTTTCTGAACTTAATTTTATATCAACTGCCTTGATGAGAGTATCTTTATATTCCGAAATAATAACTAACTTAAAACTATTTCTACATTCACTTAGAATTTGCTTTATAAATTCATTGAAATATGATACTTCCTTCATTAAATGAATATTATCAAAAACAAACAAAAAGTTATTCGTTTCTGTAAGTACTTTTATTTGATCAATAATAGCTTGAATTGATTTATCACCTTCATTCCATTTCCTAATTACTTCTTTATTCTGATTCTTTTTAGATATAAAACTCACAAAATCATTAAAAAATAATAAATCTTTGTTTTCATCAATTCGTTTAAAATCATACCAATAATAATTTATTGGAAAATATTTACGAACGAATTGACTTACTAACATTGATTTACTAGACCTAGTTATTCCGTAAAGAAATAGTATTGGTTTATTACTAAAACACTTTGAAATTTGATTTATTTTATTTGTTCTTGAAATAAATTCGTCAGGAATAATAGGTGCTTTTTGAGTTGAATATGTGAATTTAATGTTCTGTATATCTTTATTAGGTGGGATTCTATTTAGATAATTGGAATCTGTTAGTTTATTAATAAATTTATCAAATTTTTCATCTATATGATTAACAACTTTTGAAGTTGTTGTGGTTGTTTCCTCAATTTCTTTTAGTTTGTGAAAGGATTCAATTGAAATATGACTCAGAAGTTCTGGAGTCGAATCTTGTTT
>JAAETO010000282.1 GCA_024228275.1 Arcobacter sp. | reverse complement strand
TTTTAAGACCATTTAAAGTTGTTTTTTCTAACACTCCCAACACTCTTTATTTAGCTTTTTTACGATGTGAGTGTATATCCTTTATTCTTAAGTTTTATACTTCGTTTATTCTAGGACTGCAAGCATAAATAATTTTTATCAATAGTATTTAAAGATAATTTCATCTCTAATATCTAATAGTTTTTTTGCCATATAAAAATCCTTTATAAAAATAAAAAGTACATAGTGTCCTTTTAATAAGATAACTCAAGTTATTTGGATACTTTGTCCAAAATATATGTTTTCTTTGTTGTGCTCTTAAAGCTTGATTCTGTGTCGTTGGACTTACATTTAATTTTGTAGCTAGGTATGTTAAGAATTCTTCAATTTCAATTTTACCCATATTCTTTGGGTGTTTCTTATTATGAAATAGTATATATTTCTTTGACCAATAGATATATACCTTCTCTGTACTTATACTATAGTGTTTAAATCTAATTTTATCTCTCATTATTTCTAATAGTTTTTTAGCCATGAATATAACTCCAAAAGAATTTTTAATGTATGATTATTAAGGTTTTTCATTAATAATCATACATTTTATGTAATTATTAACTTTATTTAGATATAAAATATATAAATTAATTATAATTAAAAATACTTTATATAAATATTACATTTTGAAATGTTTTTTTAGGTCACACCAAAAATTGGTGTTTCTTTACATAATAGTATAAGTGTTTTATTATTAAGGATATTCGATGATAAATGTATATTATGTATGTTTAATAAATAGTTATGCGAATGAATGGAGATCACAGTATGAATTCTAATAAACCAGTTATTGTTGCAATAGATCATGATGATTATCACGCTGAGCATGTTGGTAGAACCCAAGATGGATTGCAATTCTTCTTAACAACTCCGTTTGAACCAGCAATTTCAAATTCTCAAGGTTGTGAGTACATAGCACTATTTAAATTTGATTTGTCAGGTAACTTAGTTGATTCAATTATCGACATTATTGGTTCTAGAGGTTCGTATGATGAAGATGCGCGAAAAAATAAATATTTAGCTCGCTTAAAAGAATTAGGCGATGTCACTTATCAGCGTATAGAAGTAAAGCCTTTTTCAATCAATCATAATGGTGTTGAAATAGGGTTAATAACTAAAGAACCAGAAGACGAAGATGATATTTGGGCTGTAGAGTTACTACCTGGCAATTACATGGCATTTTTCGAGCCTTGGGATAGCGGCGAGTATGATACGTAGTATTCGCATAACAAGCACTTCAAACGGAACAAAAACAGTTGGTTAGGTTCCGCTTCGCTTCACATTTTAA
>JAAETO010000281.1 GCA_024228275.1 Arcobacter sp. | reverse complement strand
TTAATTGTAAATTGAAAGTCATCAACTTCTTCAGTTTTGCGTAACCACGCTTCTACTACCCTTGAGTTTAGATATGTATAGTAGGAAGCATTAACTTCAACCATATTAAAATACTGAGCATAAAATTGTAGCCAGTCAAAATTGTTTGATTGAATTTTAGGATAAAAATTTGGCACCCAATCTTTATAAGACCAGCCGGCTGTACCAATGTAGAGTTTTGGGGTTTTCATTTCAAATAGAAATTTTATTTATTTTTTTTCTGCATACTCAAAACTTATTACTATGTATTCATTAACATATTTTTCATAATCTTCGTAAGTATCAATTTCATAGACTTTTTTATTTGCACTAAACTTATATATCTTTTTCAAATCGGGTATCTCTAACTTTAATTTTTCTCCTTTTCCAATAGTTAATCGTTTTTTAATTGGGTTAGGAAAAAAGTTCCAAATTTTACCATACTCTATAAAAACATCCATAGTTAATTTATTATTGTCATATTTAATAGGAACAACAAAAATATTATAATTAGATAGTAAAAATTCCTTTACTAATTTTTCATTTTTATATTGTTCTAATTTCTTATTATTCATTATTGTAAATGGAAATCTAAATTCTCCTTTGTAAATTGATGCAGATAAATTAATAGGTACTCCATTATCTTCATCTGCTAAAACTATTGCACTTTCAAGTGGATA
>JAAETO010000280.1 GCA_024228275.1 Arcobacter sp. | reverse complement strand
TTAGATTTAGAAGTATCTAATTCACTTGGAACTAATGCTAGAATAACGATTTATGATTGGAAAGAATTTAGAAAATATGATGAAGAAGAGTTAATTGAGTTTCATATCGGTGGTTTTTCACGTAGAATAACTAAATTAGCAGAGAAAGAAATTAAAAAATTAATAGAAATATTTACAAACTAAATACGAAACAAGATAGATAATATAATAAACAAATAAAATAAATAATATGAATAAAATAAAAAACCGAAGATTCACAGTATCTTCTCGAACACAAACAGTAGGTAAAATATTAAAAATAGCAGGATTAACAACTTTTTCCGTAGTATGGTTGTATGCTTTCGTAAAAGTATATGGAGCAATTTTAACTTACTTAACGTAGTAATAATTAAAAACAAGTGATAATAATAGTATTATGAGAAATATAAAACAAGAAATAATAAATAAAGTTAAGGAAGATGGTGTATATTTAACTGTCTCTATTGATAGAGCAGGAAATATTTTAACTCCAAGTAATAAATTAAATTATTTAGGTTCAGGAGTAATAACTATTTATCGAGAAACTTTAGAAGAAATAATAGAGGAAGTGAATAATAACCAATGTTATGATAAGAAGTATGGTAGTCCATATGGAAACAAAACATGTAAATTTAGTTAAAACAAATGAAGTTTAAAGTAATAAACGAAAGAACAAAAGAAGTGGTAGGTAGCGGATTAGTTATTTGCGCAGCTAGAGAAGTAGCAAGGAAACATAATATAAATGAAAAAGTAGATTATTTTTGTGTTCAAGAAGAGAAGAAATTAGATTTAAATTCTCTAGAATACTTAATAAAGAAATATCCTAACGATGCAAATTTAGGCGCAGAAGTTAGAAGATTATACAAATAGTATTAGATAATATAATATGAATACAATTAAAACACACACAGCAAATAGAAAAAAAGTCACAATAACAAGATTTATTAACGGCAGACCAGAGAAAACAATTTATAAAGGAATTACATTAGACCAAGTTCCAGAAGAATATACTAAATGGTTTACTTATAAAGGATTAACATTTATAACAAGATGAAAAAGAAATTAAAATATATATGTGGAGAATGTAAAGGAGTATATGAATCACCAGCAGGTGCAATTCCTTACATAATCTCGTGGAGTGATGGGCACTTTTGTGTACCTAAATTAATTGGAGAAGAAGAAATTAAAGAATTAAGTGAGAAAACTAAGACTCTTAAAGAAGATGATTTGTGGACTACTTTTTACAATTAGTTATACGAGTAGTCATGTAGACAGTAGGTATAACAATAACTTGAGATGGCGCCGGGAAGTAATGGCCTGGTTGTTGACTGACGAGTTGAGAGGTTCGATTCCTCTCCAAGTTACAAAGATTTACACGAGGTAAATCTATAATTAAATAAATAAGTAATAATGCAAAATTTAATAAAGCAATTACACAATCTTTATTCA
>JAAETO010000279.1 GCA_024228275.1 Arcobacter sp. | reverse complement strand
TTATTTAGCAGTGATCCAGAATTTTATAATAATAAAGAAGAAGACAAAATGGCACATCCAGGAATGAATAATTTTAAGAAAGGTTATAGTCCAACAATAATAGCATTAATAATAGCTTTCTTTATAGTTGGATCAATAGGGATTTATTATCTTTTCTTTGATAACCCAACTTGGTTATATGACCAAAATGAAGTTGAAGTAAATCTCTCAGAAAAACATGCAAAGGAATTTGAGGAAGCTAAAAAAAGAATTATGGCGGTTAATACTACTAGTAATAGTGATAGTCTAGAACCTACTAAAACAAATGAAACGACAAAAAATGTTAATGATAAACCTATTGTCAAAAATGAAGATTTAATAAAAGAGAAAATAACTAAAAAAACTGAAGCCAAAGAGATTGAAAAAGCGATTATTGATAAGGTAAAAAAATCAAATTCTAAAACAACTGTTATTGAACCAAAGAAGACAACTACGAAACCAAAAGCTACAAATACAGTTTTAAAAAGTAAAACTTCAAAAGAAGTGAATAATAATATCTTTTTTGATGGGACAAATTACTCTGTGCAAATTTCATCATGGAAGCAACAAAGTATTGCAGAGCAAGAAGTTACTCGTCTTAAAAAGAAAGGATATTCAGCGTA
>JAAETO010000278.1 GCA_024228275.1 Arcobacter sp. | reverse complement strand
TTGTTTTCATTAGGAATGTTTTTCAGTCTTACATCCATAATCTCTTGTATAAAATCATCTCTTTTGTTGTGACTGCTGTCAATGACTATCTTATCTATTACTTTGGTTAAAACAGCTTTATTTGGCACAGATAAAATATTAGTCATCAACCTTAGTGATTCAGAAGGGCTTGCCTTTTGATCCTTAGATTTTTTTACTTCAAATCTATTTTGAGCTGAAGTTTTAATTTTTTTTAGTATTGTTAATCTCTCTTCTGAATTAGAATCATTCCATGCTTTTAGACTTGTTTTGCTTCCTAGTTTCTGAGTGGTTAATAAAATTAAATTTTTGTAATTGGTTGAATTAAATTCAGGTCTCATCCAATTATTAACTGTATTCCAAAAGTTCTTATGAGAATCTGTTAAATCATCAGAATACTCTTTAACTTCAATTTGTTGATTTCTAGACTCATCATATGAATTAAGAACGCTTACATCTCCATCTATTTCAACGTAGACAACCTCATTCCCACTCATCTCAAAACATTTCTTTAGTGCTACAAAGAATTGAGAAAAGATTGCTCCTGTAGGTTCAGGAGAAGAAAAAGCAATTTTTTTACTCATATTATGATATTTAATTTACTAAATATATCTAAATATATTTCTTTACTATCTTTTATTCAATTTATATCTATAATGCTAACAAAACCAAGCTTACATTTGTTCTCCTTCATGTCGTTTGAGAGATGATGATATTTACCAAAATTACTATCATCTAGATTGATTTTTGGAAAAAGAAGTATGCTTTTTCAGTTCTTGTTGCTTCATCTGTTTCCTGTTTAATTTCACTTCGAGTCTTCATTATTTGATTTTTTTTGAAGAACTTTAATCTTCAAGTAATCATTTCTTTTCTTTAAATCTACTGGGTGGTCTTCTAGCATCTCAAGTTTTATGTCAATAAGTTTTAAATTGTTATTTATTACCAATTTGTTTATAACACCTTCATATTTCTGTCTATTAAAACCATGCGAACAACAAGAAGTAATAAGAATACCTCCATCTTTCAAATATTTTAATGCACTCTGATTTCTATTGATGTAAAAATCACGTATATTATCTACAAAAGCAGGAATAGCAGCTACTTCTGGCAAATCTAGAACAATAATATCAAACTTTTCTTCTACTTCTTTTTCGAAAAAATCTTCCATTGTTGAACAGACAAATTCATTGTCCTCGTAAGATAGATTATTTGATTCATAAATAATTTTACCTAGTTCTAAATTATGGTTATACTTCTCTAAATTTATTACTTTTTTAGCATTATTTAACCTTCCAATAGCACCTAAAGTACAAGTAAAAGAGCAAAGATTAAGTAAGCTTTTTCCATTACAGATTTTTGAAATATAGTTTCTTATATTCCTGTTGTCTATGAAAAATCCTGATTTTGAGCTTTTTGAGTTTACTAATATTTTTAACTCGCCTTCTTCACATTTTATCAATTCTTCTGACCATTTTCTAGATTTATAGATATATCTATCAAAGTATTTAGTTTTATCAAACCACCAAGAAAATTTTAAATAAACTGAGTTTAAATCAGGGATTTTTGATTTAAGTGTTTTTGTTATAATATTTAGTAAATCTTTAGAAGAGAGAATAGTGTATTCAACTATTATTACAGCATCTTTATTATATAAATCAATATATAGACCATCTAAACCATCACCAGAAGAGTTAAATAGCCTTATTATATTTTGATTTAAATTTCTTTTGTTTATTGCATCTTTTAAACATTTTCTCAATCCACTTTGTACAAGAGTTTTAGAATATGCTATTTCAAAATCATTTCTATTAAAAACAAATTCTATTGCTTCTATTAAATTATTTAATCTTTCATTTCTAAGCTCTAATGCTTTCTTTTTTAATTTTTCAATCTTTTTTAATTTAAAATTGTAATCATCTATAGAATCAGTATTGGTTGAAATAAAAAATGAAAATAGTTTTAAAATATGAAGTGGATTAAGAGCTCTAAATTCATCAGTTTTAATATTTAGTATTGTGTTTACTGACTCTAAAGATTTTTTATATAATACCTCAAGCCCATAATAATCTCTGTCCTTTTCTTTTTGGATTTTATAATAAGTTCTTGGACGAATACTTAAATCTAAAACTATTCTTGAAAGATATTCAAACATGACATTAATATCATTTTCAAGTTTACTTTTTGTAATAGATGCTGTTCTAAAGTAAACTGGAGAAAAGAATCTTTTATAATTTAAGATTAAGTTTATAACTTTAAGAAAACGAGTCTTGTAATTATATAAATCACTAGATATATGGGTTTTTATTTCATCATAATTATTTAAATCTTTACCTACATAAAATAAAACTTCCTCTAGCCTTTCGGAATATTTTAGAACCTTTACAATTTCTTTTTTTTCTTTTTTCCTTTT
>JAAETO010000277.1 GCA_024228275.1 Arcobacter sp. | reverse complement strand
TGCTATTGTTACTGAAAAAAGTAAAGTAACTTCTCCAATAAAAAAAGAAATAGAAGCCTTAGAAGAGTTAATCCCTACTCTAAGTGGTAAGCATAAATCTCAAACAAATTCTCAGATTTTAGATTTACAAGAAAAACTTGAAAAACTAAATGAAGAATTTAAAAAAAGATTGGACGAAGTTTAATTAAAAAATCACATCTGTATCTTTAAACATTTTGCTACATTATAAGCACATAGTTCTAAGTTTTTTTTAGAATTTTTCTTAATTGTTTCAAAGTTACTAGATATAGGTGTGCAGTCAAATATTGCATCAAAACCATTATCAAGAAGAATTTCATAACCATCATCTAAACATCCAGCAATAGCTATAACTTTTTTATCATATTTTTTTGCTAATTTTGCTACTCCATATGCTGTTTTACCTTGTAGGGTTTGACTATCCATTCTACCCTCTCCTGTTATTACTAAATCTACATCTTTTACTATATTTTCTAAATCTACTTCTTTAATGATTAAATCAATACCACTTTGTAATTTTGCGTTTAGAAATGTAATTAGTGCAAAGCCAAGTCCTCCAGCTGCTCCTGTACCTTCTATATTTTTTGTGCTTTTATTAAATTGTTTTTCGCATAATAGTGCAAAACTGTATAGTATTTCATCTAGTTCTTTTATCATCTTTTGATCTGCACCTTTTTGTTTTGCAAAAGTATAAGAAGCTCCATTTTCTCCACATAATGGATTTTTTACATCACAAGCAACTTTTATATTTATATCTTCAAATTTTTTAAGTTCACTTACATCTATAGTTTTTATATCTTTTAGATATTTTGCGCCTTTTTTTATCTCTTTGTTATTTGAATCTAAAAACTTTACTCCTAATGCTTGAAGCATACCAACACCAGCATCATTTGTAGCACTTCCCCCAAGTGTTAGTATAAAATCTTTTACTCCCATCTCAAAAGCATGGTTTAAAAGCTCTCCAAAGCCATATGTAGAAGAAATCATTGGATCTCTATACTTTGGCTGTATATGTTCTAATCCACACGATGTGGCCATTTCTATTACTGCTGTTTTATTATCGTTTATTAATGCATAGCTTGCATTGATTTTTCTTCCTAAAGCATCATTTACTTCATGTTTTATTATCTTGCCATTTTTTGCGTCAACTAACACATCAACACTTCCTTCTCCTCCATCACTTAAAGCAACTTTTGTAATATTTAGTGATGGTTCTGCTTTTAAAAAACCTTTTTCTATAGTATTCATTACTTCTTTTGCACTTAGTGTCTCTTTGAATGAATCTGGCGCAATTAATATTTTCATTTTAATCCTACTTATAAAAACTTTAATTTCTAAGAATAAAATTCTAAAAAAATTTAAATTATAATATTTTTACATATACTATAATATCTTACTTATTAAACAATAATAAGTTAATTCGTTTTAATATAACACACTAAAGGATAAGAAAATATGAAAAAAATTACAAAAGAAGATGCAATAAAAGAATTAGCAGTTTTTACAGATAAGTTTGAGTCTGTTATTTTATCTACTGTTAGTAATGACTGTGAACCATTTGCAAGTTATTCTCCATTTGTAAAAGATGAAAGTGGTAATTTTTATGTATTTGTAAGTACAGCAGTTGCACATTCACATAACATGAATGCTACAAAAAAAGCTCATATTATGTTTTTAGAAGATGAGAGTAAATGTGACCATATATATGCAAGAAAAAGATTATATTACAATGTAGATTGCGAAAAATTTGATGAAAATGATAGTAGAGAAGAAGAAATACATGAGTTATTTAAGAAAAAATTTGGAGATAAAGTATCATTTTTTTCTGCTATGAAAGATTTTAGATTTTATAAACTTATTCCAAAAGATGGAAGTTTAGTCTTAGGATTTGGAGCAGCATATAAAATAGCTGAAGATGGGAAAAGTTTAAAACTAAATGATATGGGACATTCCCAAACTCATGAAAAAGGTTTAGGTAAAAAAGATTAATACGTTTTAAATAAAACAAGGTTAATCCTTGTTTTATACTCTCTTCTTATACAAAATCTTAAAGTATGACAAAATGACATATTTTTAAATAAGCAAATCTTTTTTATATATAATCATAAAAAAGGATGAAAATGAAAATATGTGCAATTGAATTAAAAGCAAATAATATTATTTTAGTACTGCTAGATGATAATAAATATGAAGACTTAAAAATAAAAAAAATTACTTTAGAAAATGATGAATTACAAGATGATATAAGAAAATTCTGCAATGATTTTTTATTATTTTTAGAAAAAAATCTAGTTGATAAAGTAGTAATCAAAAAAAGAGCAAAAAAAGGAAATTTTGCTGGAGGTGCAGTGACATTTAAAATGGAAGCTTTAATTCAGTTAAATCCTATTTGTGAAGTAGAATTAATCTCTGCTCAAACCATAAGTTCATTTGAGAAAAAAAATGAAATAGTTTTTCCAGAAGGTCTGAAAAAATATCAAGAACAAGCATTTTTATTAGCTTGTTCTCAAAGTTAAAAGTTAAAAATAAAATTTATGATTTATTATTGAAAGTGATTTTTGATTTTTATAAATTCTTCTTCAATAGATTAAAAAGGCATCTACTATTTCAGGGTCAAAAAAAAGATATTAGATTGAATTTAAAAAATTTAAACTAAAGTATAAATTGATTCTAATTTTACTTATAGAATAATCTTTTTTTCTTACTTTGTTTAATTAAAATTAACAGTAATTTAACAAGATTTTTTTATTATCTCATAAAATTATGGGAGTAGGTATGAAATCAAAAAAAATAAAACAATTAAATAAATGGATGTGGAAATGGCATTTTATTGCTGGCGTAATATTAATGCCTTTTATTTTGCTCTTAACTATTACAGGAACCGTTTATTTATTTAAAGGTATTTATGAAGACTATGCAAATAAAGAACTAATAAATGTAGTAAAACAAGAAAAAAGATTGTCTTATGAAAAACAACTTGAATTGATATCACAGTACGCAGGTAAAAAACCCAGCAATTTTATTGTTCCTAGTAATGAGAATGAAGCTAGTACTTTTGAAGTTGGTAAATGGTCTAAAAAAAGAACAATATATATTAATCCTTATACTGGTGAAATTCAAGGTGATATTAAAACAAGTGACACCTTAATGTATAAAATAAGAAAGCTTCACGGAGAGTTATTATTAGGGAAAGTTGGTACTACTGTAGTTGAACTTGTAGCCTGTTGGACCATTATACTTATCTTAACTGGTTTATATATATGGTGGCCTAAAAAGGGATGGCAGTTAAAAGGATTTTTTCTAATACGTTGTAAAAGTGGAAAACGGCTTTTTTTTAGAGATTTACATGCGGTTACTGCTTTTTGGTTATCAATTTTTTTACTTATTACTCTTGCAGGTGGTTTACCTTGGACTGATGTATGGGGAAGTGGTTATAAAGAGGTACAAAAGATTACTAAGTCAGGATATCCTAAAAATTATAAAGGAAAAAAATTAAAATCTGAAGTAAGTGATAAAAAAAGATTGTCTTTAGATGAAATGCTTCTTGTTGCAAAAGATTTACAGCTAGAAGGTAAGGTAAGTATTTCTATACCAAAAAATAAAACAAGTATTTTTACAGTTCAAAATAGAGCTGCTGATATTAGTAAGCAAGAAATTTATCACTTTGACCAATACTCAAGTAATAAAGTCTTATCTTATACTTGGGAAGATGTAGGTGCAATGAGACAAGCAAGAACATGGTTGATGAGCTTTCATCAAGGTTTATTTGGCCCTTGGAATTGGTATTTGATGGTGATTGTTTCATTATTGTTTTTTTTATCAGGAGTTGCTGGAATAGTATCTTATATTATAAGAAAAGAAAAAAACGATTATGGAATTCCAAATGTTCCTGCCTCTTTTAAAGTAGGATACGGAATAATTTTTTCTACGATTCTTTTAGGTTTATTTTTCCCTTTATTTGGTGTTTCTTTGATATTTATATTCTTATTTGAATTAATAAGAACTAAACTTTTTAAAGCATCTTAAAAGAAGTAAGTTAAGTAAATTAATATTTTTAAACTAATAGATAATTAAATATCTATTAGTTTTTAAAAAGTTTATAAATAGAAGAAAAATCTTCCTCTCCATTTCCATCTTTTTTCATTTTTCCAAATAACTCTTTTGGTACAGCTGCTGTATATAGTGGTTGGTTTTTACTATAAGCTAAATCCTGTAAAGTATGTAGATCTTTGTAAATAGCATTATTAGAAAAGTGTGCTGTAAAATCCTCTTCAATAAGTTTTTGAGTTTTTGCTTTTAGGACAAGTGATTGTCCTCCACCTACTCCAAGGATTTCTAAAAGTTTGGCTTTTTCTATATCGCAAGATTCTCCTAAGGCTGTACATTCAGCTAAAGTTGCCATAAATGAACCAAGACATAAATTATTAATAAGTTTCATTTTTGAAGCTTGACCTGGTTCTTTTAAATAGAAAATTTCTTTTCCAATTTTTTCTAAAAGTGTTTTATTTGATTCATATGTTTCTTTTTTACCAGAAGTTACAATTGTAACAAGACCTTGTAAAGCAGGAGCAACACTACCAAATACTGGAGCTTCTAAGTACTCAGCACCTTTTTCATCTATTATTTTATGAAACTCAAGAACATCATCAAAATGATTTGTAGTTAAATCAATAATAGTTTTACCTTCAAGGTCCGCTTGTAAAAGTCCATCTTCCATTTCCAAGATATTTTTAACTGCTTTTGATTCAAATAAGCACATAAAAACAGTGTCACATTTTTTTATTAATTCTTTTGGAGAATCAACTATTTCATATCCAAGATCAAGAACTTTTTCTTTAGTTCTATTATAAATTATTACTTCTTCTTTTTTATCAGTTAATCTTTTTGTAATAGCACTTCCAAGATTCCCTAATCCTATAAACCCAATAGCCATTATTAACCCTTTTTAATATTTTTAGTGATTATATCAAAAAGTATTAAATAATATAGAGATTCTTATAAAAATTATTATTTCAAATATTTTTTCTATTACATTTGAGTATCTTGATTCTATAATGGTAATTTTTTATGTGTAAATATTTTAGTATACATCTCTTAAGCCAAGGGATCCTCTCCTTGTGACCAGCCAGCTAGATATTTTTCAACTAAATGAAAATCTTCTCCACTGTGTTGAGTAAAAGTTATATATTGGTTTCTATTATCTATTTCTAAAACTTCATTTACTATTGCCATATAACGTAAAGCTAATTCTCTTCTTTGTTCAATTGTTCTACCCTCTCTAATATCCAAGTTCATTAAACAAATGTCATCATTTGTATTTGCTCTACCAATTGTTAAATTATACTTATCGTATTCTCTTATGCTTATTGCAATGTGTTCAGTTCCTGTTTCCATAACTTCAGAAAAAGTTTCTCTTATTTTATTTACAAATTCATCTTTTGTATTGTTGTTGACTTTTTTATTGATTTCAAACTGTAAGTGAGGCATTTTACAATCCTTTTTAAATGAGATGGTAATTAATTATATTAGTTTATACTTTTTAAATTCTTTAATCCTCTTTGAGTTATCATAGATACATCCCCTTTAGGAGTGCAAAAGATTTATAGCAAGAATATAGTCTATTATTTCAGTAAAGAATAAAATTAAAACTTATTAGTTAAAAATATAATATGTTATTTGTAAATATTAGTAAGGTTTTTCAGTTTATGTGTATGAAATAGGCATACGAAATTCAATATCAAACTTACCATCTTTTTCTAAAAAATGATTTTTATAATGTACAATATATGCAGAGCTTGCTAAAGCTTCGTATTTACTATTTGGTAACCATTCGTAGTATAATTTTTTATAAAGGTATAAAATATCATTATAGACTCCTGTATATCGAATAGTAGCATACAAACCAGAAGATATATCACATACCCCAATATCACCTTTTGGTTTAATTCTTTTATCAGTAATATTTGCACAAACTACATATCGACACTGTTCTATACTTGTAATATCTGGATTATTATGTAAAAAGGCTATCATTTTAGGAGAAGTTATATTGTAATCTTTTTTCATTACATATAAAAAACGCTCCCAAATCTCTTTGATAGTTTGATTATAACCATTATGCCGCATATATGCTACTCTTATTTCATCTATATTTTTTATTTCAATTTTTGAAAAATCAACTTCATTTGTATTTTCTAGATTATAGTTTTTTAATAATTTATCCTTGTCTTTTCTCCATTGTCTAGGGTTTATACTAAAATATTTTTTAAATTCATTAGAAAAAGTTGCAGAAGATTTAAACCCACAATTATAAGCTATAGTTGTTATTGTTGAATTTGGATTAAAGATTAATAAATTTGCAGCACATTGTAATCTTAAATCTTTTATATATTGTGCCACTGACTTATTTGTTATCTCTTTAAATATTCGTTGAAAATGAAATTCAGAGTATGAAGATATTTCAGCTAAATCCTTAACTAGTAATTTAGAAGATAAGTTATTATGTATATAATAGATAACTTCGTTCATCTGTTCAGAGTGTTCATTAATTGTTGAAATCTTTTTCATAAGAAAATTATAGCAGGATTTGATAAATATATTATTTGTTTTTGAAAAGTGTTTATTCTTTAAAATTTATATAATTATTGAAAGGAGTAACAATGATAAACTTAAATATAAATGATATTGATCCAGATGAGACAAAGGAATGGATAGAGTCACTTGATGCTGTTATTGAAGAATGTGGTCATACAAGAGCAAATTTTTTAATTGAAAACTTATTAGAACAAATGAAAAAAAATAGTTTTCCTTTTCCTTATAAGGCAACAACAGAATATATTAATACTATAGATGTAAAAGATGAACCAAAGATACCAGGAAATCAAAAGATAGAAGAGAGAATTAGCTCAATCATAAGATGGAATGCCCAAGCTATGGTTATAAGAGCATCAAGAAAAAAACTTTTTTTAGGAGGCCATATATCAACCTATGCTTCTGCTGCTACTTTGTATGAGGTAGGATTCAACCATTTTTTTAAAGCAGCAAATAGTAATGATGGAGGAGATTTAATATATTTTCAACCACATAGTTCACCAGGTATATATGCTCGTTCTTTTTTAGAAGGGCGATTCTCAAAAGAGCAAATGGATAATTTTCGTCAAGAAGTAGGAGGAAATGGTTTATCTTCATATCCACATCCAAAACTTATGCCAACATATTGGCAATTTCCAACAGGTTCTATGGGTCTTGGTCCTCTTCAAGCAATATATCAAGCAAGATTTTTAAAATATCTTACTAATAGAAAAATAAAAGATTGTAGTAATCAAAAAGTTTATTGTTTTATTGGAGATGGAGAATCTGATGAACCTGAATCATTAGGTGCAATTGGATTAGCTGGTAGAGAAAAACTTGATAACCTTATTTTTATAGTAAATTGTAATTTACAACGTTTAGATGGTCCAGTAAGAGGTAATGGAAAAATCATTCAAGAATTAGAAGGAAGATTTAAAGGTAGTCAATGGGAAGTAATCAAAGTTATTTGGAGTAGTAGTTGGGATGCTTTACTAAATGCCGATAATTCTGGAGAATTAAAACGAGTTATGGAAGAGACAGTTGATGGTGAATATCAAAATTTCAAGCAAAAGCCAGGAGAGTATGGACGAAAGAACTTTTTTGATAAGTGTCCTGAAATAAAGCAAATGGTTAAAAATTTAGATGATAGCGAGATACCAAAATTAAAACGTGGAGGACATGATCCTGTTAAAGTCTATGCTGCCTATGATAAAGCTATAAAAACAAAAGATAAACCAACCGTAATATTAGCAAAGACAGTAAAAGGTTATGGAATGGGAGATTCAGGTGAAGGGAAAAATATAGCACATAGTGTTAAAGATATGGAAATAGAAGATTTGAAAAAATTTCGTGATCGTTTTGATATCCCTATTTCAGATGAAGAAATAGATGATATTCCATATTATTTACCAGATGAAAACTCAGAGGAGATGAGATATTTACATGAAAAAAGAAAAAATCTAGGAGGTTACCTTCCAAAAAGGAGAGAATCTTTTTCAGAAAATTTAAATATTCCAAGTCTTGATAGTTTTGAACAAATTTTAAAAGGAAGTTCAACTAGAGAAATATCTACTACTATGATTTTAATAAGAGTTCTTAGTTCTTTAGTAAAGAATAAAGATATAGGTAAAAGAATTGTACCAATCGTTCCAGATGAAGCACGTACTTTTGGTATGGAAGGTATGTTTAGGCAAATAGGTATCTATGCAAATGAAGGTCAAAAATATATTCCTCACGATAGAGATCAAGTAGCCTATTATAAAGAAGATAAAAGTGGACAAATCTTAGAAGAGGGAATAAGTGAATCAGGAGCAATGTCTTCATGGATAGCTGCTGCTACTTCTTATTCTGTAAATGATTGTCCAATGATTCCTTTTTATATTTATTATTCTATATTTGGTTTTCAAAGAATTGGTGATTTAGCATGGGCTGCTGGGGATTTACAAGCAAGAGGCTTTTTAATTGGTGCTACTTCAGGAAGAACAACATTAAATGGAGAAGGATTACAACATCAAGATGGACAAAGTCATATTCAAGCAAGTACTATTCCAAATTGTTTATCGTATGATCCAACATATGGATATGAATTAGCAGTTATTATTCAAGATGGAATACGTAGAATGTATGGTGAAAATCAAGAGAATATTTTTTATTATATTACAGTTAACAACGAAAACTATGTACATCCTGCAATAAAAGAAAATATTCAAGAAGGAATTATAAAAGGTATATATCATTTTGATACGATTCCTGCAGAAAATAACTATCAAGTAAAACTTCTTGGATGTGGAGCAATTTTTGAGCAAGTAAGAGAAGCTTCAAAAATTTTAGCAGAAGATTATGGCATAAGTTCAGAATTGTTTAGTGTTACATCTTTTACAAACTTATCAAGAGATGAGCATGAGGTAAAAAGATATAATTTATTAAATCCTAGTAAAGAAGCTAAAAAATCATATGTTAGAAAAGTTTTAGGAGAGGATCAAAATGATATTGTAGTTGCTGCAACAGATTATATGAAAAGTTATGCTGAGCAAATAAGAGGAAGTATAAAAGGTTCGTATAGTGTATTAGGAACTGACGGATTTGGACTTTCAGATAGTAGAGAAAAGTTAAGAGAACATTTTGAAGTTGATGCAAAATTTATTGTAATTACTGTATTAAATAGTTTAGTAGAAAATTCAAGAATTAAAAAAGATATACTTATAAAATCTTTGAAAAAATATGAATTAAATTATACTCAATTATAAGTATTAGACCATATACGAAGATTTAATCTTTGTATATGGTCTTAATATAAATGATCCTTATTCTTATAGTTCTTTTTTAAATTTAGTTATGAATAACATTTGTAAGTAATTTTTTGATAAAATGGCATTTCTTACTATCATAGATAAAAAAATAATTAATATTTACAAAAGGGCAAAACAAAAATGAAATACGGTGAAAAAGAAATATCTGAATTTGATATAAATAAAGATGAAAACTTCTGGCCAAATGAGCATGATAAAAATTATATAATTGATATAGAATTGCCAGAATTTATGGCAAAGTGTCCAAGAAGTGGTTACCCAGATTTTGCAACTATAAAGATCCAATATTCTCCTGAAAAAAAAGTTGTTGAATTAAAAGCTTTAAAACTTTATATTAATTCTTTTATGAATAGAGAAGTTTCTCATGAAAATTCAATTAATGAAATATTTGATACTTTATATGAAAAGTTAAACCCTAGATGGCTAAAAGTCATAGGTGATTTTAAACCGCGTGGTAATGTGCATACAGTTATAGAAATAGACAGCGCAAAAATGTAAAGCTCACACCTTGGAGAGATTAGTTACCACAGCACAAGCTGCACAAATATTAGGACTATCATTGCAAGGTGTACATTATAGAATTAAAAACAATCAACTAAAATCTATTAAAAAATCTGGAAAAACATATGTTTATATTACAGATTATATGGAAAATAACTGCGAAGCAAAAGTTGAAGTTAAAGAGGTAGAACAAAGTTCTTTTCGTGAAGTAATTCAAGTAAAAGATGAACAAATAGGTATATTAAAAAAATCTATTAAGTGGATGAGAAAACAACATGATAAAGAGATTTCTAGATTAGAGAATAATCAGAAAAGAATAATTGGTGTTTTTAATAGAGAAATAGAACTACTTCAAAGTGCATTTAATGAAATGCGTTCAATTTATAAACAACCATTGCTTCATAATAATACTAGCCAAGATACAAATAAAGATAAATTTATATCAATTCAAGACTTTACTGTATATTTAAAACAACATAATAAAACTCAAAAAGATATCAAGACTATAATTATCAAAGCAATAAAAAACAATGATACAAGATTTATTTATAATAAAAAAGATAAAAAGCTTTTGATTTTAAATAGTGATTTTTCAGATTTGATTTAAAAAGGAGTGCTAAGTAGCACTCTTCTCCAGATACCCAAACACACCACTAGAAAAGGTGCCTTGCTATGTTCCCATCCTGGGGCATTGTCTTTAAAAATGATTGTAAGGGTCTAAAGAAGAGCATAAAAAATACCATGATATTCTTTGTGCTCTGCTTTTAGGGGTGTAATTATACCTTTAAAAACTTAAATCTAATATAAATGGAATATTGACATAAAATTTTAAAATAGTATAATCCCATAAAATTATAAAATAGGTCAAAAGTGGATGAAAAACTTTAATTATTTTGGTATTTTATCTTTAGTTTTTGCAATGTTTATTTGGGGAAGTTCTTTTATTGCTTTAAAGTCTGCGATGGCTACTTTAGGAGAATTTACAGTTATATTTTTTAGAATGCTAATAGCATCTTTATGTTTTATATATTTTATAAAAGATTTTATAAAATATGACTTTTCAAAAAGAGATATAAAATTTATTTTACTTTTGACATTATTTGAGCCTTGTTTGTATTTTATTTTTGAAGCAAAAGCTTTATTATATACTTCAGCTTCACAAGCTACGATATTTCTTGGAGTTTTAGTCTCTCAAATATCAGTTAAAAAGTTTAGAAAAAGAAAAATTTGATTTATTTAACACTTTTTATTTCTGCACTAGTATCAGCAACACTCTTTCCTCTAGGGAGTGAAGCCTTATTAATCTACGATATAAAACAAGGCTATAATCTGTTTCTATTGATTTTCTTTGCCTCTTTAGGAAATATTTTAGGTTCAGTAATAAACTACTATTTAGGATTAAAGGGCGAAGAATATTTAGAATCAAAAAAAATTCTTAAAAAACAGAAAATTGAAAAGTATAAAACCTTTTTTGATAAATATGGTGCTTTTTCATTACTTCTTTCATGGGCTCCAATTATAGGAGATCCTATTACTTTAATAGCTGGTATTTTAAAATATGATATAAAAAAGTTTTTGCTTTTAGTTAGTATTTCAAAAACTCTTAGGTATGTTATTTTAGCTTATTTAGTTGTATAAGTTAGCTTGTAATACTAGGAGCAAATGCTTTTGTACTTACATTGACTTTTTGTCCTAGTTTTAGATTTTTTACCTCATCATTGCTTATTACGACTTCAACAAGCTGTTGACCAATAGAAATAATTGCTATATGAATTACATCTACTTTTATAATATCTAATAATTCTCCTTCAAAAGAGAATTTTGCACTTCCTTGTGTTTTTAATAAAATATCTTTAGCATTACCATCATCTATTATTTTTCCATTATCTAAAACTAAAACTCTATTACTTAGTCTATATATTTCACTTGGATCGTGACTAACCATAATAGTAGTTGTATTAAACTCCTTGTGTAAAGCTAAAATCTCATTTTGTAATTTTGTTCTCATACTTGGATCTAATGCTGATAAAGGTTCATCTAAAAGTAGAAGTTTTGGTTTATTCATCAAGGCACGACAAAGACTAACTCTTTGTTTTTGTCCACCACTTAAAGAGCTAGGCATTCTTTTTGATAATTCTTTTAATTGTGTAATTTCTAAAAGATGATTAGATAGTTTTTTATCTTTATTTACATATAAAAGATTTTCTTCCACACTCATATTTGAAAAAAGTGCATAATCTTGAAAAACAAAACCTATCTCTCTTTTTTGAGGGGGAAGTGTAAGTTTATCGTTTAACCAAACTTTTTTATCAACTCTTATATCTCCATGTGCTTCTTCAAGACCAGCAAGGATTCTTAAAAGAGTAGTCTTTCCACTACCACTAAGACCACTAAGAGCTACAAAGTCACCTTGTTTGATATCTAGGTTCACATCTAAATTCATAGCTCCTGATGCACCATGAAGTTGTTTATTTATATTTATTTTTATCATATGAAGGTCTTTTTTTGTTTGTGGTTAAAAATATAAACACTTAGAAGTACTAAAAAACTAATTACTAACATAATTGCACTATACACATGTGCTGCTTGATAATCTAAGATTTCTACAAACTCATAAATTGCAAGTGATGCTACTTTTGTTTCACCTGGAATACTTCCTCCAACCATAAGAACTACTCCAAACTCTCCAACTGTATGTGCAAAGGTTACAATAATAGCAGTTAGCAAAGATGGTTTGATATTTGGAATAGCAACTTTGTAAATAGTCTGTATCTTACTTTTTCCACTAATATAACTAGCTTCTAACATGTTTTTATTCAAAGATTCAAAGCCACTTTGTAATGGTTGAACCATAAAAGGTAGTGAATAAAAACAGCTAGCAATTACTAAACCTGTGAAATTAAATACTAACCTTATATCAAATACCTCTTCAAAAAATATTCCAATAGGTGAGTTATGAGATAAAGATACTAATAAATAAAATCCTAGTACAGAAGGAGGTAATACAATAGGAAGTGCTGTTAAGGCTTCAATTATTGGTTTGACTTTTGATTTAGTTTGTGAAAGATACCAAGCTAGCGGCACACTTATAAAAAAAAGAATAAGTGTTGTAATTCCTGCTAGTTTAAATGATAATAAAAATGGTTCAAATTCTAAATTTTGTAGAATATCAATCATCTAAAACCTTTGATATTGAAAGCTCATTTGCTTTTATAAGAGCAGTTACTTTATCTCCTTGTTTTAGATTCAATCTTTTTGCTGATTTTGCTGTAATAATTGATTCAAATGATGTAGTAGAAGTACATAGTCTTATAGAACAAAGTAGTTCGCCTATTTCTATAGATTCTATATCTGCTTTTATTTGATTTGAGTAAGAAATCTCTCCACTAAACTCTTTTGCAATAGCTACAGCGGTTGGTTTAGTTCCTAAAAGAACTTTTTTACCTACTTGTACTTCATCTTTTAATTCTAAACTCATCATAGATAAATTATTACCTTCAAAATCAAAAGTAACTATATTTAGACTATCTACAGTTTGAATATCTTTTATTCTAGCTTCTATATTACTCATTGTTTACCTTAGATACTATATATCCAAACTCTTCAAATATTTTTTTTGCTTTTTCACTTAAAATAAAATCATAAAAGGCTTTTACATCTTTATTGTCTTTTGCATTTTTAAGTATTACAATACCTTGATTTATTGGCGTATAAAGTTTTGAATCTATATCCGTCCAATGTATATTTTTTTTAAATCTTTTCATTTTAGGACTAAATAAAGATGACTTAGCAACAAAACCTATGTCGCTTGCAGTTATAGTATAAGATATAGCTTGAGTTATAGATTCTGCGTAAATAAACTTCTTTTTTATATTTTCATATAATTTTGCATTTTTTAATGCCTCAATGGTAGCTTTTCCATAAGGTGCAATTTTAGGATTAGCAATTGC